>CAVFEX010000071.1:0-4774 GCA_963621495.1 bacterium | reverse complement strand
GTACCGCCCCCTGTTAGTACTATTGATGACATAGAATTGATACTCCTTTTTGTAATTATTATGTCAAAAATTGCCTCAATTATGCCAAAAATGGGTAAAAAATTGAAAAAATTTTATAATTTTACTAAAATTGATTTTTTATTTTGGGTTTTTTGTGTTAAAATAATGATAAATTTTATAAGGAGAGATATTTTGTCTAAAGAGTATGATTCAAAGGATATAGTAATTCTAGAGGGGCTAGATGCGGTACGTATGCGTCCGGGTATGTACATTGGTACAACTGGGACAAAAGGCTTGCATCACTTGCTCTGGGAAATTGTGGACAATAGTGTAGATGAAATTGCAAACGGTCATGGCGACACGATCACGGTTACTCTAGAAGAAGATGGCAGTGCTCAAGTCGAGGATAATGGGCGCGGAATTCCTGTCGATATTCACCCACAAAAAAAGGTTAGTGGTGTGGAAGTCGTATTTACGCAATTGCACGCAGGTGGTAAATTCGAGAGTGATAACTACCAATACAGTGGTGGATTGCACGGAGTTGGTGCCTCTGTAGCAAATGCATTGTCTCGCTGGTTATCCGTTACAGTTTATCGCGAGGGTTATGAGTATGAAATGCAATTTGAGAGCAAGGGTTCGGGCAAAAATATCAAGAGCGGTGTACCAGTAGCGCCACTCAAAAAAGTTGGCAAGACCAAATTACAAGGTACTCTGGTTCGCTTTATGCCCGATGATAGAGTTTTTGAAGATATCAATTTTGATTTAGAAACTGTATCAAAAAGATTGCGCGAGATTGCTTTTTTAAACAAGGGTATTAGAATTAAACTGATTGATGAGCGCAGGCTCACTAACGGCGAACCTCTAACTTTTGAGTTTAAGTATGATGGCGGACTCGCAGATTTTGTTAAATATCTAAACGAAAACAAAAGTGTAGAGCACGCCAAGCCGATTTATTTTGAAGCGAAGAGCGACCTCTGCCAAGTTGAGTGTGCTATGCAGTATACAAACGGATATACTGAAAATACATTTAGTTATGTAAACAATATTCCGACTAGCGAGGGGGGGACACACGAATTAGGGCTAAAATCTGCACTAACAAAGGCTTTGAATGAGTTGGGTAAAAAAGCGGGTTTTATAAAAGAAAAAGACCCTGCACTCACTGGAGAAGATTTTCGCGAGGGTTTGACGATTGCGTTGGCTATTAAAATGCGTAATGTTCAGTTTGAGGGGCAGACCAAGACAAAACTCGGCAATACAGAAATCAAGCCTGAGGTCGAAGCTTTGAGTTATCAAAAGATTTTAGAGTTTTTTGATAAAGGCGCCAACAAGCAAATTCTCGAGCTCGCTGTAGGTAAGGCCAAACAGGCGGCAAAAGTTCGCGAGGCTGCGAGAAAAGCAAAAGAAATTACTCGTGCAAAAAACAGTATTGAAAATAGTAACCTAATAGGCAAACTCAGTAGTTGTAGTGGTAGAAAACCTGAACAAAACGAACTCTTTATAGTAGAGGGCGAAAGTGCGGGAGGTAGCGCAAAGCAAGCGCGCGATAGGTCGTTTCAGGCGATATTGGCTCTGCGCGGTAAACCTCTAAATGCGGAGAAAAAGAGACTAGCGCAAATTTTAGCGAACGAAGAAATTAGGACTATCATTAGCGCTCTCGGGACAGGAATTGGAGAAGATTTTAATATTTCAAATTTGAAATATCACAAAGTTATAATTCTTAGCGATGCAGACCAAGATGGTGCGCATATTAGGGCAATTTTGGCGACATTTTTCTTTCGTTATATGCGTGAATTGATACTCAATGGACATCTTTATGTTGGGTTGCCACCTTTGTACAAAGTTTCAAAGCGCGATGTTGTCGAATATGTATATTCTGATGCAGAACTCCCTGAGGCTATAGAGCGTATTGGCAAGGGTTATGCAATTCAGCGCTACAAAGGTTTGGGTGAAATGAACCCAGAGCAACTCTGGGACACAACAATGGACCCTGCAAAAAGGTCGCTAATGCGAGTAACGCTAGACGATGTTGCTAATGCCGAATTGATGATTACAACCCTTATGGGGGATAATATTGAGGCGCGCAAGGCATACATTAGCGAATATGCAAACTTTAATAGAGAAGAGACTTTTTTAGGCAAAAAAGAGGGTTAGGAGGATAAAAATTGAGTAAAGAAAAAGACAAAATTAGTAAATCTGCCGATACAAACGAAAACAGAGTGCAGAGTGCTAGTAGTGGTGCAATTATTGAACGTAGTCTAGATGAAGTACTGCATATTAGTATGATACCTTATAGTGAATGTGTTATCCTAGACCGCGCTTTGCCACGCGTGGAAGACGGGCTCAAACCTGTGCAAAGGCGAATACTTTATGATATGCTCACTCTGGGGTTGGAACCTGACAAGCCTTTTAAAAAGTCTGCTCGTATAGTCGGCGACTGCTTGGGTAAATACCACCCTCACGGCGATACATCTGTTTATGATGCAATGGTGCGTATGGCGCAACCTCACAATATGCGTGAAATTTTGGTACAAGGTCATGGCAACTTTGGTAGTAATGACGGCGACAGTGCTGCTGCTATGCGTTATACAGAAGCTAGGCTTGCCCCGCTCGCCCTAGAGTTGTTGCGCGACCTTGAAAAAGATACGGTCAGGTGGAGTCTAAATTTTGATGACACGATAAAAGAGCCGGATATGTTGCCGGGCAGATTTCCGAACTTGCTGGTAAATGGTGCTAGTGGTATTGCGGTAGGCTTGGCGACCAATATCCCGCCACACAATTTGGCTGAGGTTATAGATGGGGTAGTTGCGTATATTGATAATCCTAAAATTTCGTTAAAACAGATGATGAAATATATCAAAGGTCCTGATTTTCCGACTGGCGGTACTATGACTATTGATGAACTGCAAAAGGCGTACGAGACGGGTAAAGGCAAAATAATGATGACTGCAAAGTACCATATTGAAGAGGGAAAAAATGATAAGAAAAACATTATCATTACTGAATTGCCTTATCAGGTAAACAAATCAAAATTGCTCCAAAACATTGTAGAACTTAGTGAGGAAAAAGCCGGCGTGTTGTCTAGCATTTCCGAGGTCAGAGATGAATCAGACCGCGACGGTATGCGCGCTGTCATTTCTATCAAAAAGGACGGCAATGTTCACGCAGTTCTGGAGCAGTTGCTCAAAAGTACTGATCTTAGATGTAGTTTTGCTATAAATATGGTGGCTATCGCGGGTGGCAAGCCACGCACCTTGGGACTACTAGATATTATTTCATATTATGTGGAATATCAGCGAGAAATTATCTATCGTCGTAGCAAATACGACCTAGAGGTCGCAAAAGAGCGCAGTCATATTTTGGAAGGGTTGCTCATTGCTATCAAAAATATCGACGAAGTTGTGAAGATTATCAAAAAGGCCGTTTCTCCAGCCGACGCAAAAATGAAATTAAAAGAGAAATTTTTACTCTCAGAGCGTCAAGCCCAAGCAATTCTCGATATGCGTCTCGCTAGACTTACTAGCCTAGAGGTTAACAAAATTACCGAAGAATTAAAAGAGCTAAAATTGTTGATAGACAAGCTGACCGCGATTGTCAAGAGTAAGGAATTACAGTTTGGCATAGTAAAAGAGGAAATTCTGGAAATCAAACGCAAGTACAAGAATCCTAGGCGTACCCAAATTGTGGACTCTACCGAAGTGGTAGATGTCGAAACAGTAAAAGTCGATGTCGCCGTGCCTTATGTGTTGGGGTTAACTGCGCAGGGTTGTATCAAGGCAATGGAGCAAAAATCGTATAATAATGCGACAAAAGAATTCAAGGCTGGAGCGAGCCTAGCACAAGTGCATACTCAGATTTTGCACGTCAAGAGTGATAGCGAAATTCTGGCTTTTACGAGCAAGGGCTATAGTATCAAGTTTAATATGGCAGATATCAAGCCTTGTAAATACAGAGACAAGGGTGTAGTGCCACAAGATGTCTTGATGGAATTATCCGTAAACGAAAGAATAGTGGGTCTATGTCTAGCTGAATTTGCCGAAAACGAACAGAGACAACTGATGTTTTTTACTCGGCAAGGCTTCGTCAAAAAGACAAATTTCGGCGAATACAATACTGTCAAGAGCCATTTGCAGGCAATTAAAATTCGCGATGATGATGAACTAATTGGAGTCGAATTTGAAGACGTTACAAAGGATCTGCTTTTTGTAACAGAGCAGGGGCAAGTTTTGCTAGCGACAAAGGAAGATGTTCCAGAGCAAGGGCGTGTGTCTGGTGGTGTGCGCGGTGTCAGTCTCTATGACGGGGACAATTTATTATATGCGGGCCTCACAAATTCTGAGGGCGAGATAATTTTGGCAACCGAGCAGGGCTTGGGTAAGCGCGTGATTTTGGCTCAAATTCCTAAGACAGCTAGATATCGTAAGGGGGTGCGATTAATTTTGTTGAACTCCCAAGATAAGATAACATTTGCCGATTGTGTTCGCGAGCCTCAAGAAATTGTTTTAGTTACCAATCTTGAGACAGTCTCTGTAAACTCCGAAAAATTTGGCATTCTACCTCGTGAGAAAAAAGGCGTCAGCATTCGTGGTGTAGAAAAAGTTGTCGCTGGATTTGTAAATAAAAAGTAAAATAGATTTAATTTTTTATAATGGCGGGCAAAATGCCCGTTATTTTTATGTGCCAAGTGCCGGGGGCGCGGCGCCCCGTGGCCAATGTTTAGGTTATGTTCTTTTAGGTAGCGTATCTAAAATACAGCAAGAGTAAATGGGGGCGGGGC
>CAVFEX010000070.1:0-4811 GCA_963621495.1 bacterium | reverse complement strand
CTGCCTATGCAAAACAGCGAATTAAAAAAGGCATTATAGACAAAGCTATAGATGTTTTGAGTCAATTTAACGATGTTGTGGCAAATGGAGATAGAGTGATGTATGATACAACTAATGAAATCATAGACAAAGTGGTCAATGTTGTGTCAAAAGCCTCAGCAGAGATTTGCGACGATGTAAAAGTTATTACTGATAGGCTAGGAAATGTTATGCAAAAAGCAAAAAAAGTGATTTCTAACCAAGTCAGACCTTTTGTAGCAGAGGCGAATCAAATGATTGCTGAGAAATTATCGTTTGTTTCATACAAGGAACAGGAAAATGTACCAAGTTCTGATTACTCCTTTAATGCACTGAGGTCAGCTTTTTATGCTTATAGTATGATACGTGCGCAAGATGGGAGCATAGCAGTTGTTGCAAAGGGTACGAATATGATTGTTACCGATCCGCTAACTATTTTCGAAGTCGAATACGCAAATATGTGGTTTGACCGAATTACTAAAAATGCAAGTCGGTCAACAATCGGTGGCGATCCAAAGCGCGACCCGAGTCTTGTGGATATCGCATTTGGAGAAATTGGCGAAAATACATATAAAAATGTTCAAAAAAGTTTTATGGACGCTCACAAAATAACCCAAAACGACCC
The DNA here is from genome assembly GCA_963621495.1 of bacterium. Classification (GTDB taxonomy): domain Bacteria; phylum Bacillota; class Clostridia; order Christensenellales; family UBA1242; genus UBA7867. The sequence goes on along the minus strand of CAVFEX010000070.1, from coordinate 4,168 downwards.
GAGTTACTTTTTTGGCGATATAGTAATTAGTAATTTGGAAAATTCAAATATGGGTACCTCTTACGGCGAGGACATTAAGAGAGATTTGTGTATGTCTGTCAATACGGTTGAGTCTAAAAACGAGGCAGATATAAAAATAGAAGATTTTCAAATTAAAACTATGCAATATATGCAATGTGCTTTTTTTGAGAAACATTTGCAAACCAAACAGGGTTTGTTAGACAAAACGAAAAATGTGATTAACAACGCCGAGGGCGCAATAACAAATGTAAAAAATGTGGTTGCTGGCGCTTTTGGACGCAAGAGTTTTGTTGGGCAGGACAAAGCAACTGCACAAAAGAATAACGATCAAGAAATGTCAAGATAGATTAAAACTTACAAACTCACGCCCTTAGTCAATAAATTTTAAAACTAATATAAAAATGTTGAGCTTAAATATACATTGTCCTTTTTAATTTTGATAGTTTCAAAAATGTCCGCCTTACGTGTGGGCTTTTTTGTTATTAAAATGCCAAGAAATAAGGCAATACTAGTAGACCGTAGACGCGTATTGAGTTACAAAATAGGCTGTTGTTTTTTGGGGAGGATATTATGTTGCTAAGTTTGAACTTTTGATAATAATTTTTAAATTTGGGTTGACAAAAGGCGATTTTTGTGATAAAATTTCCTCTGTATCCGCATAAAACTGGCACACAAAATGTGGAATTTTTAATTTCACTGCCTAATTTTAGCGAGATTGGTATGAGGAGGAGTAAAAATGTACGCAATTATTCAAACTGGTGGCAAGCAATACAAGGTTCAAGTTAATGATATCATTTCTATTGAGCGTATTGAGGCTGAAGTTGGTGCTAAGGTTAACCTAGATGTTTTGATGCTTTGCGATGACAAGGGGGCAGTTTTTGGCAACCCAGTTGTTGCTGGTGCCAAGGCAGAGGCTGAGGTTATCGAGCACGGTAAGGGGCAAAAAGTGCAATTGGCTATTTACAAAAAAATGAATGGTCATCATCGTGCTCAAGGGCACCGTCAGCCATACACTAAGGTAAAAATTACAGCCATTACAAAATAGACCTTAATTTTTCACGGGGGTCGAGAAATGACAGATATCACATTTTTTAAATCAGGCGAAAGAATAACTCGTATGATTTGCGAGGGGCATACTGGTTTTGGCGAATCGGGCGAAGATATAGTGTGCAGTGCATTGTCTAGCATTGTGCAGACTGGTGCGCTCGGTATGTTGATGGTAGTCGGCGCTAATGTCGAGGTTGTTCGAGATGACAAGAGAGCTTATTTAGAAATTGTAGTACCGCAAAATTTGGATCCTAACAAGGCGCACGATGTGCAAGTGATATTTGCCACAATGTTGTGCGGAGTTAGTGATTTGTATAGCGAGTATAGTGATTATATTAATTTGGAGGTTAGAGATGTTTATTAATATTCAACTGTTTGCCCACAAAAAGGGACAGGGTAGTAGTAAAAACGGTCGCGACAGTGAGTCCAAGCGTTTGGGTATCAAGCGTAGTGATGGTACTAATGTGCTGGCTGGCGAAATTTTGGTTCGTCAACGTGGTACTCAGTTCCATCCCGGCGTTAATGTTGGTTGTGGTAGAGATTACACATTGTTTGCAAAAGTTGCAGGCAAGGTAAAATTTGACCGTACCAAGGATAACAAGAAGCGTGTTTCTGTTGTCGCTGAATAATTTATAATATTAAGTTGTGCTAAGTTATAGCAAAAGTCATTTTTGTTTATCAAGAATGACTTTTTTATTTTTTAAATTTAGTAATTAGCATATTTTTAAATTATTCAATATTTTTAATTTGTGCAATGATATACTTTATAAATTCTGCGAAAATTATTTGACTAAAATCACGATTTTTGATAAACTTTATTTATCAGTTTTAAAAAATAGGATATAAGAAATGAAATATGGAAAGTATAGTGAACAAATTCAATTTATGATTAATTCAGCATTGCTAGGGTACCGCATTGTAAAAAACAATCAACACTTGCGCGTGATGGACAAAGGGAAATTTGATATTGTAACAAATCTCGACCTTGAAATTGAGGCGCAGATTATTAAAAAGTTAAAAAGGGAATTCCCTGATATTTCAGTCGTGAGTGAGGAATTTTATAGTAGGGAAGATTTTCCTGAAAAATGTTTTGTCATAGACCCAATTGATGGTACAAAAAACTTTTATCACAGTATGCCTTTTTGGGGAATTCAGATGGCGTATATCGAAGACGGCAGTCCGGTAGCTAGTGTATTGTATTGTCCTGAACTTAATATTGACATAGTGGCGGGCGATGATATCGGCGTGTTTGTAAATGACAAGCGCGTAAAGTACGAACGCAAAGATGTGGAGCATAGCCTAATACTAATAGATGGCCCAAAGGAACATAGGTGGAACATTGTTCCCGAACTCGACCAGTATGTGCAGGGAATTAGGATAATCGGGTCCACCTGCGTAGGTTTTAGTTTTGCTGTTAGTGGTAAGACTGAGGGGTACATTTACATGTGTAGGCACCCGTGGGACCTCTTGCCTGGGCTGTGTGCTGCCAGAAATTCGGGTTTGTATGTCTATGATCACAACGAGACTATGGCGCTAGTTGCCAATTCTCCTGAATTGCTAGAGATAATGAAAAAATCAGTATTAGGTCGTCTCGCCAAGGTATAAAAATGGGACTCTCCTGAAAATAGAGTACAAATTTTGTTTTTTTATTACAAAAGATTTGATTTATTTGTGGATTTTGATATAATATGAGTATGAATTATGTAGTGGAGCGAGATTGTATCTATATTAATAGTGCTGATACTTTTGATATAGAGAGTATTCTGACTAGCGGGCAGTTGTTTCGTTTTGGCAATACTGTTGATGGGCAATGGTGGGTGGCTTCGGGCGACAAGTATGCCCGCATCAGTAAGACTTTTGAGGACTCTTATGTAATTCACACATCTTATCCAGCGTATTTTGTCGATTTTTTTGATTTAAACACAGATTATGGCGCGATTTTGGAGAGATTGTCGCACTGGCCTATTATGTTGCCTGCTATTGAATTTGGCCACGGCGTTCGCCTTATGCATCAACCCCTATGCGAAGTTATTATCAATTTTATCATCTCAGCCAACAATAATATTCCGCGTATTCGCAAGTCGGTGGAGTATATTTGTGAGAAGTTTGGTAGCAAAACGGCTTGGGGCTATGCGTTTCCTACAATTGAGCAGTTGAAATTAGCGACTGCGGACGATTTTTTGAAAGCGGGTTGTGGGTATCGTTCTAGTTATTTGGTAGATACTATCTCTAGGCTAAGTTCTGCTGAATTTGTGGATAGTTTATACGAGGCGCCTAATACAAAAACGGCTAGAGAGATACTGATGACACTCAAGGGAGTAGGTAACAAGGTTGCGGACTGTATACTGTTGTTCGGACTGGGGCGATATGATGTGTTCCCTGTGGACACTTGGATCGACAAAGTCTATCATCAAGATTTTGGCGGTAGTGAAACTAGTCGGAGTAAAATCGCTGATTTGTTTGTTCGCGAATTCGGTTTTGACAGTGGCTATTGCCAGCAGTACTTGTTTTATTACAAAAGAAAAGACATCAAGTTAAAATAAATTTCGGAGGAAAATATATGCAAATTGCTTTGTTTATTGATATTGACAATGCAAAGGTTAGTCTGCCAGTTTTTAAAGAAATTTTGGCACAACTGAAGAAAGTAGGTAAATTATCATATTGTAAGGTTTATGGGTTCAACGAGCGCAAGCATATGAAATTTGATGAGGTTATAGAGCAGTATGGATTTGATTCTGTACCTACTATGCGTTACAAAAAGCGCGCGAAGTCTCAACTCGATACACGAATTATTATTGATGCAGTGAATATGTACCACACCAAGCCATTTATAAACGGTTATTGTTTTATCGCAGGCGAGGGCGATTTGGTTCCTTTGTTATCATTTTTGCGTGCCGGGGGCAAGACCTTGATGACTGTGGCTACAGAGAGTTCGGACGGCAATGAGCATATGTATGACCAGAGAATTCAACTGGATATTCAATATAATCACCCTAGCAAAATTACGAAAGATGAGTTGAGTGAAAAATTGCGTAATATTAGTGCACGTAGTTCTGCAATTAATGTCGAAGATGAAGACGAGGCAGAGGCGCAGAGACAA
>CAVFEX010000069.1:0-4829 GCA_963621495.1 bacterium | reverse complement strand
AATTTCGTGCGTGTTTTTTATTTCTGGATACTCATCAAATTTAAACATATTTACTGTCCTCCATAAGATACTTCAAATCTTCCACCAGCGTGGGATATTTCTGAATGCAAAGAACTATCTACCAACTGCACTGTTTGTTTGTCTGAACACTCGTGCCAAGTAAGATTCTTCGCTTGCCGATAGTCTTCAATATTCCTTAATGTTACTTTATTAACATCCTTCCCTTGCTTAGCAAAGTATTGTCTCATTTCTTTTAGAATTTTATCATTGTTGCTCAAATCTAGCAATTGATTCCTCAATACTTTATCAAACTCGTCCATATTCTTGGACACATCGGCAGAAATTGTTTTGCTCATTTTTATAACATGGCTTACATTTTTCTCCCTAAACACCAGCGCACCTTGCACAATATCCGCAACCTCTTCGCCGTTGTTTATCCGCCTAACCGTACCATTCGCGCCCTGTTGCGCGAAAATTTTCTTGTCTACAACCTTGTTGCCGTCTTTGTTGATAATGCGCCAAGTTCCGTTGGTCGGCGAGGTCAGCTGATTCACTCTAGCCAATAGACGGTCCGCCGAAACAGATTCTTTTTCCAAGCTTTCAACTAATTCCTTGTTCAATTTGTTGGAATACTTAGTCGCAACTGATTTTACAGTGCTCTTTACTGTCTCTTTCGTGCCGGCTTTTACGGCGCTTTTGGTCGCTACTTTTGCTGTTGTTTTTGCGAGGGCTTTGCCAGCGGGCCCGCCAGGAATTGCGCTGAGCGCGGTGTCGGTTATCAGTGTGCCAACATTTACTGTGCCGGTTTCAACTAGCTGAGTCGCCACGCTTTCGGCAGCACCAACGGCGGCACCAACGGCGATACACGCAGCCACGCCAGCGCCCGCGGTTGCCACACAGACAACCGCCACGGCAACCACCGCCACGGCAACTTTTACGATTTTCTTAAACAGGTTCGAGAACCAGCCACAATTCTGAATCAGTCCCATATCCTGCATTTCGCTCAGCAGAATACACTCGCCGTCGAGGTCCATCACGGCGTCGATATTACCCAAATCGTTGATAAAGGCGGCGCCGTAAATTTCCTCAATTTCCAGCTTGTCCCCGTTCTCCATTTTGGCGGACAGGGTAACAATGTTGGTCTCGCTGTCGTACGAAAAGTTGTATTTTACTTGGCAACCCCTATTTTAAAATTTCTCTTTGGCGAGGTTGAATTTTAATTAATTAAAAAACATAACAAAACGATTTATAAAATTCAACATCTGTCAATATTTTTGCTATTCAGCATCTAAAAATTCCAACACATACGAAATAGGGATGCAATATGCAAAACCGTACACTACTTTACCCTCATTATCTTTGGTCCTAAAAGTCGTAATACCAATCAACCGCCCCGAACTATCAAAAAGCGCACCACCACTGTTACCCTCAGCAATCGTGATATCGCATTGGATAACCTCTCGCGTAACCCCGTCATTAATAATTTTTATCAAAGGAATACTCACAATACCGCTCGAAATTGCCAGCCCATAATTCATAGCATTGCCAATAGCAAAAACTGCGTCGCCAGTTTCTAATTTCTCCGTGCTATTCAGCTCGGTCGCTCTGAACTTATGCTCTGTACCCGAATATTTGAGAACCGCTATGTCCAAATTATAATCAAACTTAACGAGCGCGACAGCCAAATATTCATCGCTATCCGCAAACCTAATATATATTTTTTCAAAAGTGGTTTTTTCGCCGTCCTTTTTATATGAGACTACATGCGCGTTGGTAATAATAGTGCCGTCATTGCGCACAAATTCCCCCGTCCCAAAACTCTCACTCGCACCCTCTGTAGTCGCTCTAACCTCTACTACACTCAACACATTTTTATTGAAAACGTCTCTCGCACTCGGTTGATAAAAACAGAAATTAGTCAAAATCGCGTACACTAAAAATATAGCAAAACTCACAACACAGCATATCATTATAGACTCAAACTTACTCTGCATTAGCACCTCACAAACTTTTGGCATTTGTATATTTTTGCTAGGTAAGCAACAAATTCCGTACCGACAGTGTACTTATTTATGCACTTAACCCTCAAATTGGTATAATCTACTTAATTTATTCATAACTGTTTGCCATAAATTACAAAAACTAATTTTAGCTTAATAAAATAGCTATTGCTCATACTTTTTATAATAATTTTTAACTAAAGTTGATTTTTTAATTTAAATCTATTGCTTATTTAATTATATTGATAATTTTGTTTGGAACAAAAACGACTTTTTTTGCGCCGTCCAATAATTCAGGAAATTCCGCACTAATGGTTTTTTCAATATCATCTCTGTTGCTGTCTCTAGCAACCTTTAGCACCTTTTTGAGTTTGCCGTTTATCTGCAAAGGCATCTCAATCGTGTCCTCAACAAGATATTTTTCTTCACATAGTGGCCACTCCTCGTCAGTGATGAGCTTACCAAAAATCTCCTCATACATCTCGCTCGTGATATGTGGCGCAATCGGGTTAAGCATTATCAAAAATTGCCTCAATTCTTCGCGAGTGATAAACCCGTCCTCGCGAATAAGTTTAATAAAAGTCATATATCCTGAAATTATGGTGTTGATTTTTAGGTCCTCAATTTCTGTCTGGATTTTTTTGTTAAGTCTGTTTAACGCGAAAATATGCTCATTGCTAATCTCCTCGCCTTTTAAAATCTCGGGCAAATTCCATACTTTATTAATAAATGATGTGATACCCTCAATTCCCTTAAAAGTCCACGCAACATTATCCTCATATCCGCTCAAAAAGTTGAGATGCATACGCGCAACATCAGAGCCGTATTTGTCCACAACTTCCATTGGCGAGACCCCGTTGGTAGAACTTTTGCTCATTTTTTTGCCCTCATCATCAAGTATCAGCCCGCTACCCATTTTTCTAACAAACGGGTCGCGACTCGGCACGGCACCAATTTCATAAAGGAAATTTTGCCAGAAAAACGCATACAACACGTGCCTCGTAATGTGCTCGGTCCCACCTGTATAAACATCTACGCTTCCCCAGTATTTGAGCTTTTCAAAATCAGCCAACTTTTCATTATTGTGAGGGTCGCAGTAACGCAACCAGTACCAACTCGAACCCGCCCAATTTGGCATAGTGTCCGTCTCGTGCTGTGCAGGACCGTGGCATTTTGGACAAGTGCAGTTGACCCAATCAGTAACCTTGGACAGTGGCGAATCGCCAGTATCCCCAGGCAAATAGTCGTCCGTGTGTGGGAGTCGGAGCGGTAAATCAGCCTCATCTAATGGCACAATTCCGCATTTTGGGCAGAAAACCACAGGGAACGGCTCGCCCCAATAACGCTGTCTGTTAAACGGCCAATCTTTCATTTTGTAATTCGTAGTCTTGTGCCCGAACCCGCCCGCAATTATTCTGTCCGAAATTTTTGCTTTTGCTTCGCTAACCGCCATACCACTAAACTCGCCCGAGTTGATAAGTTTACTGTTTAACTCGAGATATTCCTGCTTTTCGACAGCACGTTCACTACAATCGCCCTCTATTACTTGGCGCATTGCTATCCCGTGGAGTTTTGCAAAATCATAGTCGCGTTGGTCGTGGCAAGGCACCGCCATAACAGCGCCTGAACCATACCCTGATAACACAAAATCAGCAGTAAACACGGGCACTCTCTCCTGAGTTAGTGGGTTAACCGCAAAAATACCCTCAAGTTTTACCCCAGTTTTTTCGTTTGCGGTCGCTTTTCTCATCAACTCACTCTTGTAGCGTGTCTCGTTTTGATATTTTTTCACTGCCTCAAAATTGTCAATGTTCTCGCTGATTTTGTTAATAATCTCATTCTCGGGTGCGAGCGTCAAAAATGTTACACCATAAATCGTCTCAATACAGGTCGTGTAAATTTCAACCGCGCCAATTTTTGTGTCGCCCTTAACCAAATCAAAAGCAACCGTCATACCCTCACTCTTGCCTATCCAATTGCGCTGAGCCTCTTTGAGTTTTTCCGCCAAATTGATTCTCTCAACATTGCCGAGGAGTTTTTCTGAGTATTCTTTCATCTTCAAAAACCACACCGAGCGCTCCACTTGCTCAACCGCGTTACCACAACGGTCGCACACACCATTTTGACTGTCCTCATTGGATAAAACCGTCTTACAAGTCCTGCAGAAATTAACTTTACCGTTCTCCTTGTACGCTTTGCCGTGCTTGAATAACTGCAAAAAAATCCACTGCGTCCACTTGTAATACTCAGGGTCGCTAGTAACCACGGTCCTATCCCAATCAAAAGAAAGCCCCAACCGTAGCGATTGCTCCGTCGCAGATTTCATACCATTTTTTACAAAATCTTCAGGGTTGATGTGGCGCTTGATAGCGGCATTTTCAGCGGGTAAGCCAAAAGCGTCCCCCCCAATCGGGAACAGGACATTGTATCCTCTAAACCTCTTGTACCGAGCCAAAGCGTCAGCGGGCACAGTCCCTTTTAGGTGGCCCATATGCAAGTTGCCACTGATGTTATAGAATTCATACAAAATATAAAACTTGGGCTTGGTTGGATGGAAATCAACCGCGCGAAAAGTCTTGTCGGCAACCCATCTGTCCTGCCATTTTTTCTCAATCGTTAAAAAGTCGTAATTCCTCATCTTTTTCTCTCTTTTATCAATTTTTTGTAACTAAATTTGGGAGCAAAATTGTTTAAATTTTATCGCCATTGGACCTTATACTATATATATAAAAAACCCGAGCGCGAATCATACAATTTTATCAAATTAATTTTATCACATTGGACTCAAAATGTCAATCACTGACCCGAGAGTTTTAATTCCCTCAAAAA
>CAVFEX010000068.1:0-4908 GCA_963621495.1 bacterium | reverse complement strand
GGCAGAACGCGACGCGCTAATTTACGAGGCTAGGCAAAAGCTGTTGAACGCGGTCGATGAAAGTGAGATTTTGGAAGAGAAACACACGATCAATCACGTAGGCGACAAATATTATGTAAATTATTATGCAAAATTTGAATATAAGGTGGGATAAAACAATGAAATTGATTTTAACAAACGACGCAAATTACCAAACTATCAGCAAGGGCATAATGCGCAAAATCGCTATTGAGGTTCTAGGACTCAAAGGACAACCCAATCGCTTTGTATCGGTTGGAGTATTTTTGGTATCCGCTGAGGAAATTCACGAACTGAATCGCGAGTATCGGCACAAAGACAAACCTACCGACGTCATAACTTTTAGAATGATGGATACAACAGACGGGCGTGCGCTAACTAGAGAGAATTTCCCGCTCGATTACGATTATTACAACGGCTTGTTGTATCTCGGAGAAATTTTTATCTGTTATGAGGTTGCTCAAGCTCAAGCCAAAGAAATGGGGCATTCCACCGACCGCGAAATTGCAGAATTGTTGGTGCACGGCTTGTTGCACATTTTGGGCCACGACCACGAAGTTGAAGAAGAGGCTGTCGTTATGAAAAAATACGAGGAGGCAATGTATCCTATTTTGGATAGGTGGGTAAAGTAATATGGAAAAAGAAATTCTCGATAAATTAATAGCAAAGGCTAGGGAAGCTAGTGAGCGGGCGTATTGCCCGTATACAGAGAACCCAGTCGGCGCGTGTGTGCTCACTAAAAACGGTATGGTGTTTACTGGTTGCAATATCGAAAATATTACTCTATCGGATACAGTTGGGGCATTGTCTGTCGCTGTGTGCAAGGCGATAAGTGAGGGCGGTAACAATATTATCGCAGTCGTGATTTATTGCAAAGCAAAACTTGTGTTTCCTAGTGGTAGCGAACGCCAATTTTTGCGCGAGTTTGGTTCGCGTAGTTCTGTGATTTGTGCTAGCGATAGCGAGGTCCAAGAGTTCACTATTCAGGAATTGTTGCCCTATGCCGTGAGTAATGATAGTGATTTTTGATTATTTATTTGTTGTTTTGTTAAAAAAAAGATAATCGTTTTCTGTTTCGATTATCTTTTTTTGTTAATTTTTTTGAATTTCTTGTTATTTTTTGTTAATTATTAAATTTGCTCGGTTCCACTCTAATTTTATATTTTTTGCCGATTTTTTTAGAATTTTAAGTTTATTTAGTTTAGTCGATAATTCGTAAGTCGATGAGTTTTTTATTGACCTTGTTTTTGTTGGTCAAATCTCGTGAATACAGTGTAAAATAGCACTGCGAGATTTTATGTCGAGCAATTAAATACTCTTTCCCAGCCTGGTCTTTTAAAACAAGTTTGCGTTTGTAGCGACAATTATCGCACGAATTTTGCCACAAAGTCTTGTACGGGCAGTGCGCAAAGTGCATCAAAACTTGATGTCCGTATGCGTATTCATACGCGCCAGCATTTTCGCACGCAATTTCTTTGCTCCACACAAACTCATCGACTCCCAAATCGCGGAGCGCCTTAATGGAATAATTATTAAAGACATTCATATCCGTGCCGGCGATGATATAATGGCCTTTTGCGAGCTCGACTCCGTACGCATTTTGAATAAGAATAGGAGTTTTATGTGGTAAACTTGCGACAATTTCACTCAAAATTTTACAATCAATGCCATTAGCAATTGTGGGCAACGCGAGTCCTATATTACGAGTAACTTGACCCAATTTTAAAAAGCACTTTTGCACATTTTCGCGCGTATATAGGTCGGGCGCTAGAATTACTAGGTCCGCACTCCCAATCGTGGTATCATCTAATTGTGTGCCCTCGTTTACTATCACAATGCTCGAAAATTCGGAATTTAGCTTGGTTTGCTTGCTGATTTCTGCCAGCACTTTGTCGCGTGTAATTTGTGGTAATTTCGCCTCATATTGACGCAAAATTGCCTTTTTTAATTGCTCGGCTAGGTTTCTGCGCAGTTCTTTTAGTGCTGATTTTGGTATAAATACATTGTCTAGATTAATATCTTTTAATCTAATGTCAAACAACCCTAAGTCCAAGTTGCCCAAAATTTCGCGAATTTCAGTTTCCGTGGTCGGAGAAGTCCGAGCAAGTGTGCAGACATAATCGCTAGTCAGCACTACTTGAGCGGGGGTAGGGTAGGTGGTGATGGCTCTAACTGTGATATGTTCGTCCACTTTTGCGCTAAATTCTATCGTTACCCCAATTTTGCGTGTGTTAGCCATAGCGCAATTTTCGAGCGCGCTATCTAGAGTAAGGTACACCACCAGATTCGGTGTCAACTTGTGTTTTGTGAAAATATAATAAAGCCCATTCGCTTTTTCCACATTGCCGACGCCAATACTATCTTTTTCAAAGCCTATTTTGTCGCAAAATTTTAGCCCATCGCCATTTTTGAGTTCGTGCGAGGAGCGAATACCCACCTTGTACAAATCTTTAAAACGCTCAACCGACATAACCTCGCCAATCTTCAATCCTAGATGATTTTGATTTATAGGGTTAATCACATCATCTGGCACACCCGCGCTAAGATAAGCGTCATAGTTAAAATCGCCTCGACTAAACACTTGTTTTAAGTTGCGAATTTCGCCCGCTGTGTCGAATTTTTGACCAAATGCTAGGCTATCGAGCGCCTTGCGATAAGTTTTGACAGTTTGCGCGACATATCCTGCACGGCGTAACCGCCCCTCGATTTTAAAACTAATCACGCCCGCATTAACAAGAGTCTCGAGTTTTTTTAGCATACACAAATCTCGCGTAGACAGTAGGTACCCTTGACCCACAACCCTATTTTCAATGCTAGCGACATAAGGTAGCCTACATAACTGCAGACATTTGCCACGATTTCCGCTCATATTGTGTCTCAGCGCACTAAAATAACAATTTCCGCTAAACGCCACACACAGCGCGCCTTGCACAAAAAACTCAACTTCAATTCCCGTGTCCGCAATTTCAATAATGTCCTCTAATTTTGCCTCTCTAGACAGAACAACTCGGCAAAATCCTGCTTTTTTCGCCACAATCGCACCGAGTTTATTATGAATTCCCATTTGCGTGCTAGCGTGGAGCACGATATTCGGGTACATCTCGCGTAGCACCTTAGCACAGCCGTAATCTTGGACAATGTACGCGTCGACTTTTGCATCTATGCACGCCTCGACGAGTTTTATAAAATCAGCCATTTCATCATCTCGTACCAGCGTATTTATAGTTACATAAACTTTCACACCGCGCAAGTGCGCATATTCTACAGTACGAGCTATATTTTCTGTCGTAAAGTATGTCGATTTTGCCCGCGCATTGAATTCTCCCAAGCCTAGATAAACTGCGTTTGCACCATTGTTAATCGCCGACAAAAAACTGTCCCAGTCTCCGCTCGGCGCCAACAATTCTAATTCTTTTTGTTTTTCCAATTTTTTTCTCTCCATAATCTTAATTATAAATTAATATGTCAAATTAGTCAAGACTTTATAAAAAATAGCAACCCACATTTAGTTGCTACTTTTAATCTATTTATTTAGTATAAACGCAAATTTATAACCTAAAATTACATTTTGACACCCGCAATTACGAACGAAACGCCTCTAATGTGCTCCGAGCCTCTGCGACTTTGTCGAGTTCTTTTTCAATAGACTCGACTTTATCGTCCAATTTTTGCTCCTCTATATCTGTTCCGAGAGAATTTAACATTCCCAGTGTGCCCAGCCCGTAACAGATAATAGGGAACCAGCCAATAGGATTTCCGTCCTTTATTCCCACGATTGCACCCATCAGTACTAGAGCGCCACTCGCAATTGCTAGCCCCATACCCTTACCAGACAAGCGCAATTTTTCGGCCTCGTTCGCCTGTTTTTTCATTTTTAGGACCTCTTCTATATAATTCAGTGTAGCGTCATTATGCTCTTTTGAGTCTGTATCGCTAATATTGATAATATAATCATCTTCAAAATCTACCAAAAAGGACCTATGCCCCCAACGGTCTTGCTTTCTCATCTGTAAAATACCTCTCTACCTATACATTATCTCTTCGTTTTGCGATTTTTGATATTCAATCGCCGTCTCGCTAATTTCTCTATTGTATTCATCGTTTAACTTAACCATATAGTCGGTCAATAAATAAGTAATGTCGTAATTTTGCTTTGTCCTAATTACCGAGTACGCGCACAAAGCCACCGCAGCAGCACCAACCGCAATACTAGTAAAATTTAACTGCCCGTTTAAAATATCAGCAATATTCAAAACGGCAAACATAGCACTCGCACCACCAAATGCAAATGAGCCAAGTATCGCGTTGTTTGCCTTGTTTACGTAATAGTCAACCGCATTATTTGCAACCAACAATTCAGCGTGAATTTGGTTCAGCTTTGGATTTTTAAGAGAATACAACTTGCCGTTCGCGTCCTTGAAAATATGCTCATATTCCTGATTTTCTATTTCAGCGTCGTCATCTACAACACTAGAACTCTGAATATCCTTGAGCAATTTTTCTTGCGGGCGCTTCTCTTTCAAAAAATCTTCGCCAATCTGACCGCCCTCAGCCAAACACTTTTCATTTTTCCGTTTAAGTGAAAATTTACCCAAAATCTTTTTTGCCATAACAATATCCTTTTAACATATAATATGATTTATATGTGAGGTTTGTGAGGAGTATAACATAACTTTTGTTTTTTGTCAATACGTTTTTTTCGGCTCACAAACTTTGTAATACTTTGTCGCCAGCCGATAAATTTATCGGTTACATAGGCCTACTATGCGCACCCAAAATATCCGTGGCGACACAGTATCGCGACGCTTATCAGCAAAAAAATTAAAAAAAATTAATTTTTTTAATTTTTTTATTAAATTCGCTTGACTAAAAATGTCGGAATTGGATATA
>CAVFEX010000067.1:0-4939 GCA_963621495.1 bacterium | reverse complement strand
GTTTAATAATAAAAATAGGGGAAAAATATGAGCAAATTATTCACTCAAATTAATAAATATTTAATCACGATTTTTTTGGTATTATTTTTTATTGCTATTGTAGTGGCGGGCGCAATATATTTTGATAATGGGATAAAAAAGACATCAAAATTATTTGCGGACACTGATGCGGATACAGTGGGATATTGGACCGACCATGTGGAAGAGATTTCGCCTAATTCTAGTGGCGAATACGAAATTAAGACTGCAGGGCAATTCGCATGGGCTTGCAAAGTTTTAAATGATAGCACAACCGCCTCAACATATCAAGGTAAAATTTTTAAAATAATGGATGACATAGATTTTAGTGCTTATTATTGGGTGCCAATCGGTAGCGGGGCAAACACTGATTCTTGTGTTTCGGCAAGTTTTGTTGCAGATGATAATAGTATGTTCGAAAAAATAATGATACTTAAAGGGATAAAAATCGACAACCGTGGGACAAATTTTCCTTATACGGGTGCGAATTTTGGGTTGTTTGGTAAGATTGATAACTGTAATTTAGACAAACAAGGCACGCTTTCAAAAATTCAAATCAAGGATATACAAATTATAATCGACATTGATAAAGTCGCTGAAAATACAATAAATATCGGTGCTTTGGCTGGATACTATGCTGGGCGCCCAGCTTCTAGCACCTCGACAACAAAACAAGGTGTGGCGAATTGTGGCGCAACGGGTAAAATAACGATTACTCAAAGCAACACAGACACTACTAAAACTATTAATATAGGTGGTTTAATTGGGCAAACTGGTAAAATTACCGATTCAACCTCGTTGGGGTCGCTCGTATACAACATAAGCTCGATCAAAATTGAAAACGAGGTTGAAATTGATATAACTGGCTCGCCGTCATCTACCTATTGTGTGGGCGGGCTGGTCGGCAAAAATGCTGGCACCATAACGAGCGTCGAAAATAATAATTACTCGGCAAAAGTGTATAACACGGCTAAAATTAGCTCAAACACTGGAATTATTGGCGGAATTGTGGGGCAAAATATGGACGGCGCCAACATTGAAAATATTGTTAATGGGCAAAAATCTGACGCCGACACAGGGAGCGGGTTTATCAACGAGCTAGTTGGCACAGCCACAAATAAAATTTGGACGGTTGGTGGAATTGTGGGCGAAAATCTCGGCACAATTAAGAACTGTCAAAACTATATGCCAGTTTGCGGGTATCAAAATTTGCTTGGCGGAATCGTGGGGAAGAATTACGGCACTGTGGATAGTTGTGTAAATCGTGGAAGAGTATATGTGGACCCATATTATATACCGTCATATAGTGAAAAGCCAAAGTACGCATTAAACGACGCTACTACTTTTAATGATGGATTGTATTTGGGTGGAATAGCGGGGCAGAACCTTGTCAACGGCACGGCCGGGCTTATCAAAAATTGTCAAAATCGCGGTTATGTAAACGGGCAAAATGTTACGTACAAAGGGGGCGCTATCGGTGGAATTGTTGGAGCAAACGCGGTAAACTCGACGATAAATACTTGTAAAAACTATGCAACAATCGGCGAAGGCTTGCTGGCGCTCTATGTTGGAGGAATCGCGGGTATTAATGACGGGACAATAACGGCGACGGCGATAAAAAGTTCAGATTTTACCGCAAATTTCGGTACAATAGCGCACTCAATTTTCAGTGCGGGTGGAATTGTTGGTGGTGCGCAAAACATAGGGAACACACAAAGCACGGGTACATTTTTGATTGAGAATTGCTACAATGTTGGCAACATAGATATCACGAACCTTACTCAAGACGGTTATATTGGTGGAATTATTGGCAAAATCATAAATATGACCGGTTCCCAAATAAAAAATTGTATAAATTTGGGAGACCTTTCAACATATAGCAGTGCGGGCGGAATTGTGGGGCACACATCTTCACAGATTACTATTGAAAACTGCGGAAATTATGCTCAAAATTTGAGTGCTGTTGGTTATGTTGGTGGGATAGTTGGAGAAACTAGCAATACAATTACATTAAATTATGTGCTGTCGACCAGCACGATAACCAAAAATAAAACTGATACAAAAGCTGGCGGAATAGTTGGAAGAGTAGATGATAAGAGTACAACTATTGGACTTGACTTTTCAAAAAGCGCCTTTGACCTCGGTGTCGCTGGTTATGGTTTGTCCAACGGCAACGGCGTTACCACGGTTAGCTCTGTGGGAACGGGGGGAACTGTAACCGGATTTCAATTACAGAGTTCGCCACTAACATATTATATGACCTCCCCCGGTGTGAAAGATAGCGCAAGTACCTATACCATTAAGAATTTTTCGACAAATGGCTGGACTTTTCACGACTATAACGCCACGACTAGTACCTATTATTATCCCGTGCCTACGATTTTTTGTGGCACAGATGCTAACACTGATGTGATTTTTACTACCAGCACAAGTAAAGTTAGTGAAAGTAGCGATATGAGACTTTATCCGTCTCAGAAATTAATAAAAATTACTCTTCAAAATTATTTACCGATTTTGTGGAATTCGAGCCTAAATTCCGGCGCGGGTGGTAATGTAATTAACACAAATTATATTAATATTTATCCAAATATTTTGTTTGAAACATTCAAAGATTCTATTTTTAATGGCGATGGGCAATATATAATTTCGGGACAAAAATTAAAACAGCCGACAAAAACTAGCACGCAAATTGACCGAGAAACTTACACAGCTAAAAAGCAAGAGGACCCAACCTATGATGCTGATGCTGGATATAATAAAGATGTGCTGGATATCGCTTGGAAAGGCGAATACAATTTTCATCCTGGGTTTGACTACAAATTCCGCATTAAATCTGAGACGGGCGACATTTTTGAGTTTACTACCGAATTGGAAACCAACACTGACGTTTACATTACTTGGTCAGCAAAAACTTTTGAGGTTAATTTCCAGCAGTACAATTCAGGGAATAATTATATAAAAGAAAGTTATACTGACAGTATTGAATACACACTGAATCCAAACGCCACAAAAGAGATTGGGCTTGACAGATTTAATGCAGTCGGGAAAACAATTTATGGTTATTCGACTGTGCCTTTGTACAAAATCGACACAACGACAGGAGCTGAACTGACTGATGACGAGTGGGCAACGCTTTGGAATAATGCTGACTGCAAAACAATTTTCTCTCGCAATCAATTGTATGACTCGGGGCTGAACCTATACTTTATGTACGTGCCAAAGAAAATCATAATTACGCTATCAGGCGGAAATGTGGCGACTGGATTAGGGTTGGCTGAGGGGATATTTGGTAGCCTTGGCAAGACTTGTGTAATAAATACCACGCACGGCACAGCAACAGAGTTGCCGATTCCGACACTCAATAGTGCTACTGCTAGTGATGATTATGCGTTCAGTGGATACTATTTTGGTAGCGATTGCGAGGCTGGGGTTGATGCGATTTATACCAAAGATAATGGCACAAAATATGTGCTCTACGCTTATACTGGGGAGCTTACGGAAATAAGCCTTGAGGCGAATTGGACCAAGATTAAGAAAAATGTGATTTATTACTCGATTGACAAAAACAACAAAGAAATCAAGTTGCGCGACGCAATTCAGGTAGAATTTAATCAGGAAATTCCAGAAGATTATCGGGCAAAAGAAGACACTCTTGATAGTCTCAAAATTAGCTATAAAACAGTTGACTCCTCACTCGATCCTGCTGGGTTCGAGTTCGGCGGGGTATACTTGGACAAGTTATACAAAAATTCGTTTGATTATAAAACAAAAATTCTTGAGGACACAAATTTATATATAAAATGGAATATAAAATCTTTTGATTTGATACTCGACGCGTGTATTGGGAACAAGCCAAACGGAACTAAACGCGAGGGCGGTTGGGGAAATAGCTCCGACAAGAATACCCAGACTTTGAGTGTGCAGTATAATGAAAATTTGCTAACTTATTTAAAAAATTGGAAAGACACAAAACCTACCGAGAGTGCTATCTCGGTAACAGGATTTATGCCGGTTACAAATAATGAAAGTGGCTACACGTGGGCAATTAAATCAGTATCTATGGGCGACAGTGTTGGAGCGGAAGATTTGTTGCGCAACAAGTTCACTACTATGCCAGCGCGTTCCCTCACATTATATCTTATCTGGCAAAGGCAAGATGGGAAACTGATTTTAAATTCAACATCAGACGGCTATTTTGAAATTAATAATAATATTTATTCTCAGGTTGGCGGTTCGGGAGAGTACAAAATAAGTTTTGAGAGCAATCTAAAAGCAAAACTCGAGACGATGATGAATATTCCTATCCCGACTTATCAGAAAAAGTCTGATAATGACCCTTTGCAGGTGTTTAGATATTGGACGCTCGATCCTAATAGTGCGGAGCCAATTCCTGATGATGAGCTTATGTCTATGGAAACGCAAATTTATGCTGTTTATGCTATTCAAAGAACAATAAAATTCTATGTTTTGGGTGCGAATGATGACAACTTTATTGGCGAAATCAAAGTGTTTGAGGGAGAACCCTTGGGCGCAAACAATGTCGAGTTAAACTCGATTTTGACAAAACTTGACAATATGTTGAGCGATGAGAGTGGCAAGAGCTCGTTTGAGCTGGATTATTGGGTCGGAATGCAATATGACGACAAATACACCATAACCGAGTTAGGCGAATTCAACCTAGGGAGTACCCCAATTACAGGAAATATCAACTTACTTGCGAAACTAAAACCGAACGAAAACTACGTTCCACCAGTAAAAGACACGACGAACTATATCATCGTGGCTGGTGTTGTAATTGTGGTTGCGCTGGTACTATTATTTATTGTGCTAGTCGCTAGACCAGCCAAAGTCCAACTATCCTCGAGTGGAAAATCAAAAAACAAAGATATCCAAGCGAAGCTAGACGAGATACGCGAACTAG
>CAVFEX010000066.1:0-4976 GCA_963621495.1 bacterium | reverse complement strand
ACGGTCCTAAGGTAGCGAAATTCCTTGTCGGGTAAGTTCCGACGCGCATGAATGGCGTAACGATTTGGGCACTGTCTCAACAATGGACTCGGCGAAAATGGAGTATACGTGAAGATGCGTATTACCTGCAACTGGACGAAAAGACCCCGTAGAGCTTTACTGTAGCTTGATATTGGGTTCTAGATGTAGATGTACAGGATAGGTGGGAGACTTTGAAGCAGGGGCGTTAGCTTCTGTGGAGTCAACCTTGGGATACCACTCTTCTGCATTTGGAATTCTAACTCCACACCGTAATCCGGGTGCGAGGACAGTGTCTGGTGGGCAGTTTGACTGGGGCAGTCGCCTCCCAAATAGTAATGGAGGCGCCCAAAGGTTCCCTCAAAACGGTTGGAAACCGTTTGTTGAGTGTAAAGGCATAAGGGAGCTTAACTGCAAGACTTACAAGTCGAGCAGATACGAAAGTAGGGCTTAGTGGTCCGGCGGTTGAAAATGGGATTGCCGTCGCTTATCGGATAAAAGTTACCTCGGGGATAACAGGCTGATACCCCCCAAGAGTTCACATCGACGGGGGTGTTTGGCACCTCGATGTCGGCTCGTCACATCCTGGAGCTGTAGTCGGTTCCAAGGGTTGGGCTGTTCGCCCATTAAAGTGGCACGCTAGCTGGGTTCAGAACGCCGTGAGGCAGTTCGGTCTCTATCCGTTGCAGGCGTAGGATATTTGAAAGGAGTCTACCCTAGTACGAGAGGACCGGGTTGAACGTACCAATTGTGTACCTGTTGTTGTGCCAACAGCATTGCAGGGTAGCGAAGTACGGACGGGATAAACGCTGAAAGCATCTAAGCGTGAAGCCTCCCTTAAGATTAGATATCCCACAGAGTTAATCTGGTAAGACCCCTTGAAGATTACAAGGTTGATAGGTTAGAGGTGTAAGCACAGTAATGTGTTCAGCTGACTAATACTAATAGGTCGAGGGCTTGATCAAATGGAAAATATACTAATTTAGTAGTTTCCCGTTGACTTGCTAAATATGATTATGTTAAATTACTAATTTTACAAATATTGTTGACAAATTTTATTTATTATGCTATATTAATTATGCAGTTGTTTTATACACACTGAGCCATTTCTGGTGACTATGGCGAAAGGGATCCACCTGTTCTCATTCCGAACACAGCAGTTAAGCCTTTCAGCGCCGATAATACTTAGCGGGCAGCCGCTTGGGAAGGTAGGTCGTTGCCAGATTCCATTAACAACCACATTTTCGTGGTTGTTTTTTTATTTATAATGTTGACAAAATTTGTATGTTATTATATTCTTAATAATAAAAAAGAGTTGATATATATCTAAATATATCAACTCTTTTTTAAATTCGCAGACTTTATGTCATTTATAAAACATCTCGATAAACTTTTCGTTGAAAAAGTGCGGTTCAAGTCAGCGCGACCTTACTTAATAAGTTCGCTTAGCTTGACAGCTAAACTTGTGCAACAACCCTAAACTAGGGTTGTTACCCATATTTAGCCCATACACTTTTACCACGAGATTCGTGTTTTTTAGTAAGTAGCGGAATAAAAAACTCTAGTTATAGATTCAAAGTTTTCGTTGAAAAAGTGCGGTTCAAGTCAGCGCGACCTTATTTAATAAGTTCGCTTAGCTTGACAGCTAAACTTGTGCAACAACCCATTAAAGGGTTGTTACCCATGCCGACAAATCCCATCATATTCACATGGGCGGGGACGGAACTACTGCCTGCAAATTGAGCGTCGCAATGCATTCTGCCCATTGTATCAGTTAGTCCGTAACTTGCGGGACCAGCACCGAGGTTATCAGGATGTAGAGTTCTACCTGTGCCACCTCCACTGGCGATAGAAAAGTAGGGAAGTTCGTGGCTGATACAATATTTTTTGTAAATTCCGGCGACAGGATGTTGAAAACGGGTAGGATTGGTGCTATTTCCTGTAATGGAAATGTCCACTCGCTCAAAAGCACAAATTGCCACACCCTCATTTACACTCAGGGCGCCATATACGCGGACTTTACTGCGTTCGCCCTCGCTAAAGGTTTTTGTTCCCTTTATAATCAATTTGTCTTGGCCGTAGTCGTACTCAGTTTCTACATAGGTAAATCCACCGATTCGACTAATTATATAACCAGCATCTTTACCGAGCCCATTGATTATAATCTTGAGTGGGGTTTTGCGAACCCTGTTTACACTGGTAGCTAATGCAATCGCGCCCTCGCTAGCGGCAAATGACTCGTGTCCCGCTATAAAACAAAAACATTTTGTGTTCTCATCGAGCAATGTTCTCGCCAATTTACCGTGTCCTAGACCAACTTGTCTAGTTTCTGCGACGGAACCAGGAATACAAAAAGCCTGTAGAGCTTCACCCAAAAGTAGGGCAATATCTTGTGGGTTCTGGGTGCGTGTTTTTACGGCGAGAGCTGTGCCGATTCGAAATGCCCAAATTGCGTTTTCAAATACAATTGGTTGAACTTTTTTTACAAAATCTTCACAATTCAGCACGCTTTCAGCTAAATCATAAGCTTCTTGCAATGAATTTATGCCATACTTTGTGAGTAATCTATTTATTTTTAATGCTCTTTCGCTGTATCCATCAAAGTTATCAATCATAGTTTTTCCTCCATAGTGTCAATCAACTCTATAGCGTCATCAAATCTGCCATAAGTGCCACCAGCATTTTTGAGCGCATCTTGTGGGCTCATTCCTTTTTTGATATTAAAAAGCAAGCGGGGCAGGTTTACATACTCGTACCCAATTATTTCAGAATTTTTGTCCAGAGCGAGTTTTGTAATATACCCCTCCGTGGTGTTGTAATAACGGACGCCTGAATCCGTGTTGGAGTAAACTGTCCCGACTCTACTGTGATGCGTGGTGCCCAATTCTTCAGCGCCCGCACCAACAGGTAGACCGCCACTAGAAAAAGCGCTCTGACTTCTACCGTACGCGAGTTGCTGAAAAATATCTTTCATAGCGTCATTTATAGCGTCGCATACTAGGTCAGTGTTTAGTGCTTCTAATAGAGTAAGCCCTACCAAAATTTCGCCTGCCATGCAGGCTGAGTGGGTCATACCGCTACATCCAACAGTCTCGACTAGCGCTTCGAGGATAATCCCGTCTTTTACATTAAGAGTTAACTTGCAAACGCCTTGACGTGGTGCACATTTACCGCAACCGTGGCTAAAACCGCTGATTTGCTCGATGTGTTTGACTTGCATAAATTCGCCCTCTTGCGGAATTGGTGCTGGTCCAGAATGCGGGCAGGAATTGACCATTTTTTTACAATTGCAGTTTTTCATAAAGTTCTCCTTTTATTCTTTGCACTAATTATAACACAAAAAGTGTTATTTCAAAAACAAATCGACATATTTGGCTAATATTTTATACTAAGCCTTGACATATTTTTTGTTTTGTGTATAATAATACCGTAATGAGGTGTATTATGTTTTTTAATCAATTAACAAAAAAGCAACAAAATATGTATCTTAAGTCTGTAGTTTTGGATAACAAGTACGATGATATTAGTGTGGAAGAGATGAATTGTGAAGCCGTAGACAATTTGGCTAACAATGCGAGATACTATTTATCTTTTACAATTTATGACAACAACACGGACGAACTCGTTCCTTTGACAGGGCAGGAAATTTTTGACTTTATGCCTGATAGGGACCATTTGCGTTTTATGATCAAGTACAAGGGAGTTGAATATCTGTCAGCGCTCAAGAGTTATGTTAAAAACAATGACGAAAAAAAGGAATATTCACAAGAATTAATTGCTGATTGTGATAAGTATTTCCAAAAAGTATTATGCAAGGATCGCAAAGTCAAAATTTTGGATCACTTTCTTGATGATGTAACGCAGACCAATGAGGAAAATAGACAAGAAGAGTCGATGCAAAGATAATCTGAATTCATTGTAAAAAAGGCTGGTGTAGATTGAGCCCAAAAGATGTAACTACTTTACAAGGCTCACACCGTGCCTTTTTGTTTTTAGTTGATTTTTTTGCTTTTGTGTGCTAAAATAAGTTTTAATTAAATTTACGGAGCGAAATATGAAAAACATTGTTGAAGAAATGCAAGAACGCGGATTGATTTATCAATCAATATCGCTAGAAGAACTCAAAAAAATTGTTGGTAGAGAAAAAATCGTCTGTTATGCTGGCTTTGACCCTACGGCTGATAGTTTGCATATTGGTCATTTGGCTTCAATTCTGCAACTGGTGCGTATGCAGAGAGCTGGGCACACACCAATTGCTTTGCTCGGTGGGGCGACAGGTAGGATAGGGGACCCTTCGGGTAGAAATAGTATGCGACCTATGATTACGCAAGAACAGAGAAATGAAAATGTGCGTAAAATTAGAGCGCAGATTGAGTCGTTTTTTGACCCAAATTGCTCAAATAAACTTGTAGTCGTAAACAATGACGATTGGTATAAGGATATGGGCTTTATTGAATTTTTGAATATTTTGGGGCTTGAAATGTCAGTAAACAAGATGCTCTCTTCCGGGTGCTTTGAGCAACGTATGGAAAACGGGCTGAGTTTTCTTGAGTTTAACTATATGCCTATGCAAGCATACGACTTTTATTATTTGTACAAAAACTACAATTGCACAGTGGAATTAGGTGGTAGTGATCAATGGGGTAACATTGTCGCTGGTGTTGACTTAATTCACAAGAAAGAGGAAAATGCCCCTGTATTTTGTATGACTACGCCTTTGCTGACCAAGACCGATGGCACCAAAATGGGGAAATCTGCTGGCGGTGCTGTATGGTTGGAGCGTGAAAAATTCAGCGATTATGACTTATTCCAGGTGCTTAGAAATGTAGAAGATGAAAAAGTTGAGGAGTGGTTTTGTTTGTTGACCCTTTTGCCGATTGAAGAAATAAAAAAGATTTGTGCTGTTAGCGGTAGGGACATAAATAATGCGAAAGAGAGATTAGCGTACGAAGTAACCA
>CAVFEX010000065.1:4674-5043 GCA_963621495.1 bacterium | reverse complement strand
TCTGTAAAATACACACGATTATGATATATAAACTTGCAAGGCACAATAAATAACTCCTATTAACTCTCAATTTTCTACCACAAAGCAAACAAATACCCAAGAGAAAAATCAAAGCAAGAATAGGATAAAGAGCCAAACCAAAAACACCCAACAATGCTGAGCGAACAAAAGGCAACCAGTTAGTGATAATACAAAAAAGCAATACTGCAGACAAAATAGTAAGACTTACCCCCCATTTTGTCGAGGTAGTCATAGTTTTATGGTCGCTGACATTCCTACTAGTGTACTTTTGCAAAACATACCTCCCAATATGCGAAATGCTATATTTCTATATTATCATTTTTCCCTGTAAAACACAAACAAAACAAC
>CAVFEX010000065.1:0-4664 GCA_963621495.1 bacterium | reverse complement strand
AAAACAACATATTTTCTCAATATGATATAAAAATTTAATCAATGCCAAAGATTTTTGTAGCAAAAACTTTATCCTCTTTTGCTACAACACTAACAGTCAAAAAATTATAATCAAAATATTTTCTTAGAGCAGAATTCATCTCAGATAAGGTAACTGCATCAATCTTAGCTAATTCCTCTGACATATCAAACTGCTGATCAGTATAAATTAAAGTTTCAGCATTTTTGCCGGCACGAGCAGAAATAGTCTGTTGAGAAAATACCAAGGAGCTCTTGGCGATATTTTTAAAGGTCATAAGTTCATTAGAGTCAAACCCGTTTTTCTTTGCCTCATCTATTGTTTCGCGTATTAGGCTAACGACCTTAGGAGCATTATTTGCACTACTGATAAAATTAATAGCATTAACACCGCAATCGTAAAACAAACAAGGAGATGTCCCAATCACATATACGAGCCCGTGTTCTTCGCGAAGTTTTACAAACAATCTAGATGTAGTCGTGGACCCTAACGCAAGTCGCGCAAGGTTAAAAGCAACAATGTCATCACTCGATTTGTTTATCCCACGAAAATTCAAATATCCATAAACTTGGTCAGTTTCCTTACTCTCAAAAAAACTGCGTTTAACAATTTTAGGTAATACACAATCATAATGAAAAGATATAGGAGATTTCGCTATGAAATCTGCTTTGATTAGATATTTCTGTACTAAATTATCTACAGTATCAAAATCAACATCGCCACACACTGACACTACAATTCGATCTGGCGTGTACCATTTATCACGAAAATTAACAAGGTCCTCTGTCGTGAGTTTTGATACAGATTCGGGAGTACCTCCCAATACATAATCATATCCCGTGCCTTGTAACCCAATTGTTACAGCGTTTGTACCAGCGAGATTTTCGAAATCATTTTGATACATCTCGAGTTCGCTACATACTACAGTTTTTTCCTTAGCCAATTCTTGAGAAGGATAAGTAGAATTAAATAAGCAATCGCTCATTACCTCTATCATAGTTTCCAAATGCTCGGATAATCCTTGAGCATAAAAACAAGTCCTATCATAATCTGTAAAAGCATTTATTATAACTCCGAGTTTGTCAAAGGTAGAGTTGATTTGCGAAGAAGTTTTGCTTTCTGTTCCCTTAAAAAACATATGCTCGAGTAGATGCGCGATACCTCTATTAGAGTCATCTTCATCTCTACCACCTACCAAGCAGTAAATTTTGATAGCTGTAGCAGATATAGCTTTATTCTGCTCGAAAACTAATCTCATTCCACAATCATAAGTTTTATTTATCATATTTAACTCCTTTAATTACACATATTTTACCATTTTTTTGCCCATTTTACAATCAAATTGCTATGTTTTCTGATACAGGAACTACTTTAAAATTGTGCTCTTTGCAATATTTTAAAATTTGTGGTAGAGCTTCTAGAGTATTAGGTGTAGGATGCATTAGAACAAGGTCCCCGTTTGCCATATTTTTTGTAGCACGTGAAAATACAAGTTTGGTATCTTTGTCCCTCCAATCAATAGTATCTCTAGACCACATTACCACGCTATAGCCTAGCGCTTTTGCTACAGTTATTGTAGTAGAATTATACGCCCCAGATGGTGGTGCAAAAAGATTCATAGTTTTTCCAGTATATGCACTCACTAATTTGTGCGTATTCATAATTTCTCGTTGATTTTCCTCAAAGTTTAACTTGCTATGGTCTTTGTGAAAATATCCGTGATTACCTATTTCGTGTCCTCTTTCTACTATTTTTAAAAATAATTCTGGGAATTTATTTACCCAAGAGCCACCAACAAAAAAAGTAGTTTTTACATCAAATTGATCAAGAGAATTTAACATACTTTCCAAATATTCATTTCCCCAATACACATTAATCATAAGAGAAATTTCGTTTTTGTTTTGATTCCCTTTGTAATATACACTATCTTCGCTAGGTACAAACACACTCTTGATATTATTGTCAAATGCTAAAAATGCTAAGGAGATTAGCATAATAGCTATCAAACAGTTAGTACTCATCGATATAATTAGTTTTTTTGTCTTTTTCATACAAAACCTCAGAATATACTATATTTGTTTTAAGTATTATTTATGATAGATAACTATTGACAAAATGGGATTTTTAGGTTATTATTTAACTACGAAAAATCAAAGGAGTGATTATGGAAAATCAGAATATGCTTATCCTAGTGGCGGGTAGTACGGGTGCAGGCAAGACCACTATCATTAGACGCGCGATTGAGCTGTTTGGCAAGAATTTATTAGATACATTTCCTACTAGCACCACGCGTGCTCCTCGCGAAAAAGAACGCAATGGCATAGACTATATGTTTTTTAGTCCAGATGATTTTAGAGCAGCAATTCGGCGCCACGAGGTAGTAGAAGCTAAAAAAGTATATAGCAATATGTACGGCACTTATTTACCCGCAATTCTTGACAAGATGCAACAAACAAAGGTACTCATCAAGGACTTTGATGTGCAAGGTTACCAAAATGTTATGAGACGCATTAATTATTGTATGGATCTTCAGAATATGCCGACTTTGCCTATGGTTTCCGTCCTAATTGATGCTCCTGATAATATTCTGCTATCTAGGGTAAGTGGTAGAAAAGATAACACAGACGTCGCAGAACGTAGCAAATACCTGGCTAACGAGAGAGAGTATAAAGATCGCAATAAATACGACTACAGAATTGATAACTCTTCTTTTAACCCCTCATTCTGTCTAGATTTGCTCTGTGAAATTATCAATCACGAATATGCAAAAGTCTATCACGAGCCTTTGTGTGTGGACTTGCCAAATTCTGATAAAAATTATCAAGAAAAATAAAAATAAAAAAGCCTCAAGATTTAATTTGACTACTTGTCATATTTAATAAATCTAGGCTTTTTTTAATTATTAATTATAGAATTTCGCAACTGACCACAAGCACCACCAATATCTTCGCCAATAGTGCGCCTAATAGTTACAGAGACCCCGAGTTTTTCCAAAATATTCTCAAACTGCTCTGCCTTTTTACGAGTAACAGTTTTTAGTTCACGCTCCTTTACTTCGTTTAGTGGAATCAAGTTAATATGGCAAGGAAATCCTCTTACCAAACTAGCTAATTCCCTAGCACATTCAGGGCTATTATTCACTCCATCAGTCAGAGCATATTCAAAAATTACTCGCCGACCTGTAATAGCAAAATATTCCTTTGACGCAGAAATAATTTCCGCAACAGAAAAGCGATTTGCAATAGGCATAATCTGCCTCCGTATCTCATCATTAGGGGCGTGCAGAGAAATCGTCAACACAACTTGTAAATCTTCATGAGCTAACCTAAGAATATTTGGCACAATACCGCAAGTAGATAGAGAAATGTTGCGCTCTGAAATATTAAGTCCATCGGGCGAATTAGCTAACCTAATAAACTTTATTACATTGTCGTAATTATCTAGAGGCTCGCCACTCCCCATTAGGACAACATTAGTAACTGCTCTATCCCTATTTTTCTTGCCACCAAGATATGCGTTGACTAATAAAACTTGACTGAGTATTTCCCCGCTAGTTAAATTGCGCACCAAACCATTGAGAGTCGAGGCACAAAACTTGCACCCCATTCTACAACCTACTTGGGTGGAAACACACAAAGTGTTTCCGTACTTATAGTGCATCAATACTCCCTCAATAATATTATCATCACATAATTGATAAGCAAACTTTTTTGTACCATCTTGCCCCTCTAATACTGTATGAATTTTGAGAGGAAAATCATAAAATTTTTCTAATAATTTCTGCTTGAGCTCTTTTGAAATGTTACTAAAATCACTAATTTGCTTACCTAAAACAATATTATCCATAATTTGTCGCGCACGAAAAGGCTTCTCGCCTAAATCAATGATGAGAGCCTGTATTTCTTCAAAACTCAAATCTTGCAAAACTTCCATTATTTCCCACCTTTTAAAATAAAAAAGTGGCACAAATGCCACTCTAATTAACGCAAGCCTAATTCGGCATTGAGTTTTCTGTAACTTTCTAGATCAGTACGCTCTAGATACTTTCTCAAACCTTGGCGTTTACCTACCAGCTTGAGCAAACCACGACGAGTGTGATTGTCCTTAGGATGCTGTTTAAGGTGCTCTGTAAGATGATTGATCCTCTCAGTAAGGAGCGCAATTTGCACCTCGGTAGAACCAGTATCCTTCTCGCTTTGACCGAACTTAGCAATTATTTCTTGCTTTGTCATCATAATAACTGTTCCTCCAAAAATTAAATTCGCCCGAAACAACGCAAGACGAGGAGAAAATCCGTCTAGCCTAGTAATGGGTATGCAGTTATTATAGCATAAGATTAGCTATTTGTAAAGGCTTTGTACAAAAATTTTTGAAAATATAAAAGTCTTAAATTATCCAAAAAACTTTAATTTTTGTGATATAACGTCATCAATGTTTTGTACATATTCAGTTAAGTCAGTAGTATTATTAAAATATTTTTTGACATTATTAAGATTTTTAACTATCATACTGCTAGCCCCTAGCCCGCAACCAACCATGGTAGATATGCCATACATTATATCTTGCACACATTTAGATTTCGCCCCCGCTTTGCAATAACCGACGTTTTCAAAACAACCATTCTGGACCTCGGTACAGTATAGGAA
>CAVFEX010000064.1:0-5067 GCA_963621495.1 bacterium | reverse complement strand
CAAAAAAAAAATAATTAGTCTAATGATTTAAGCAAAGTTTTGCCAAAAATCTACAACAGCTTTGTCTAATGGCGCGGATACCTGACTATCAATCTTCGACTTTTCTTTCGTGCCATATACCTTAACTCCGCGTACTGCTGGATAATTTACCCTACGCAATAACCGCCTATTTACCAATTTTTGTCCCTCATAAGTCTCTAAAATCGCGCGAACGCGATAACCAGCTTTGGGAATAGTCAAATATGCAGATTCATCGCAATATTCTACAAGATTGCTGTACTCTCCCTTTTTATCCACAATTATCTCATCACTCTGTGGCTCGATAGTTTTTTCTATCTCGGTTATACGCTTATATACAAATTGGTGAGGCAATTTTACACCATAAATCTTGAAATACACCCTATTGCCTTGCACAAAACTTTGTAAAAAAAGTGTGCTATCTGTATTATTAACCCAACGCAAATCAGCGCTACCAAAATTTACCATTGCATCAAATCCCATATTAATATAAGAACTAACTAAACTATGACTATGGACCTCATTAACCTCCACCCCAGACATCAAGAGTGCATTGTATAAAGTTGTACTAACCTGGCAAACACCACCACCGAACCCCTCTACATATTTTTTGTCCACAATAATTTTTGCTGACATATAACCCTTTTCTTCCGAACGGCGACCGGTAATTTTGTTGAAACTAAATTCCTCGCCAATTTGCATTACCAAACCATTAAAACACTTTGTCGCAACTGCGATATTGTTACTACGGTTGCTAACATCAGAGTTAAAAGTAGTATAAAAACTCCCGCGCAAATTAGCAAAATGCTGAATATCCTGTAAATCTACATTTGGCTCGAGTATTATAGGTTTTATCACAACTCTTATTTTATTCCCCTCTCGTAAATTAGTAATAACATCACGCAAAACTGCATCAAAATCTACCTTATACCCTAATTGCGAAGCGGAAAATGAAAATGGCGAATTCAAATTATTGGGTTCAAATTTATAACTAGCGTCAATACTCGGACGCTCAATAGTCTCCGTAATGTCATCTAAAATTTTATCTATCCCCACAAACACATATCGGAGAGTTTCTGTAGCCGAAAACCCCATTTTTCGCACTTTCCCTAAAAGTTCGGCTCGCTCTAAACTACTGCCCCAACGATTAAATTTCGCCCCAATAGAGCGAAAATAAAAATTATCGCTCTCAAAATTTTGAGAATTATATTCCCAACTCCTATCTCCATACACAAAACGAACAACAATGCCGTCCGTTTCCTTTGCCATTGCCATACCCGCAGTACAAAAATTACCCCCCACAAAACAACACAAAAGAAATACAGCAACAACAAGATTTGTTATAATTACTCTAAAACCCATCATATAACTAAGTTGTGTAAAAATAACAAATTTATACAAAAAACGCCCCACAAGGGGCGTCTATATATTAAGCAGGCACTTTTTCTGCACCAAAATCCAGTTGCATAGTGCTCTGTACATAATTTTCGTCTTTTGTAGAATCATCCATAACTTTTTGGGATACTGTGTTCTCACTATCAATCATAGCCTCGCGAGCCTTAGCCCGCTCAATCTCTTTCATCATAATGCGCTGTTTTAAAGATACCAATTTCTCCCTAGACGCTGGGAACAACTCTAGTTGCCGTTTTACAAAATCAGCATCCAAAATATCTTGAGTCAGGTATGTGAGCATATTTTCTTGTCTAAATTCCGCCACGCGCTCGGCTACAGAAATTGGCAAGTATTTGAGCATACTACCCAGAATAAAGTTATTCAATTTACTAAAACTGGTCTCCGAACTAGCCAACAATTTTTTGCTCACGCAGTCATACCAATTCTTCGCGCATTTTGACAAATCTCCCTGACTCAAAAAAGCATCAGGAAAAGCAGACAAGCACTCAGCCATACTATCCTCGCCCGTAATATGCGACTCCGCGCGCTGACGATTAGCTAAAATTGTAGATTTTATTTCCATAGAGCGAATTCCCTCAACTATCATAAACTCGCTACTCTTAAAAGCGCTGTCAGCCGAGTAAATTTCGTGAGCAATACGCGAACGCATCACAGAAACGCGATTACCGTACATACCTTTACCCGAAATAAATTTGTCTAGCCGATACCCAAGCGTAGTCAAATAAGCCAAAAAATCCATCGATTGTTCATTCTTGAAAACTTTTTCTATCATACCGCCCTCCTATGAAACAGAAAATCTAAACGTCAAAAGTAAATCTCTGTGTAGGTGCTCCTACTCCATCGTCAATTGTGCTATCAACCAACAGCACAATATTACCTCTATCCGTTACGACATCGACATATCTCGTAGCCTTGTCCATCTCGCCATTATATTGCAAAGCACATCGACAATAGACATCGAGATATTCCTTTGCTCGCAGAAAAGCATCCTCTACGGAGGCCCCCTCCGTGCAAATGTTGAGATCGTGAAAAATAATCGTGTAGCCTTTGCCCTCATCATCGCGATACAAAACCGCAGGAAATACAAATTGTTGCATATTCTAACCCTCTTATTTTTTCTGTATTATTATAACATAAAACTGATAATTTGTAAAATGTTTTTTGATATTTTTATAAAAAATACAGCCAAGTATTCATCACAAAAATAATCACATTAATTAGTACAAAAAACAAACTCCATACAAGTATAAAATTTGCCAAAGCATTCTTTTTGTGCCGACGCTTTGCCACCGAACGCACACTATTTGAGTACGCCATAGCAAAAATTCCTGCGATTATTCCAACAGCAACAAGAATATCTAGCCAAACAACGGAGCCTATTTGCACAAAACAAAAAACCAAAATACTCACAAGAGATATTGCAATTGTGCCAATATGAATATAGAGCGCAACCTTACTGTATGCCTCTATGTAGGCATTGTCTTTTATTTCCACAGCGCTCTTTGATTCTAGATAATCAAAATACCCCATTTTTTCTCCTCCGTATGATTCTATTATATATAAAAAACAGAATAATCGCAAATGTTTTATATAATTTTATGCAATTTTTATAAATTTAACCAAAAATAGAGTTATGCACATAAAAGTCTAATAACTCATACACTGAAAATGACCCCGAGATATACATAGCCTAATAGGTTATGAAAATCAAAGGAGGATACCTTATGTGCTGTTTTTGTAACAAACCAGCAAAATATTCCACAATGTATAACGGTTGCTATGATAATAAATACAAAACACTTACACCTTGCGACCAAAACACGGGTTGCGTAAAGCCTGTAGGTAGCTATTGTTGCTGTGGATATTTGCAAAATGGCTGGGGTAAAGATATAAACTCTTCCCCGTGCTCTTCGGGGTCGCGAGGAAAATGCCCTTGCTCAAATAGATGCTGTATTCCAAAGCCAATTCCCCCTCGCCCAGCAAAGCAAAAATGCTCGTGCGACTGTGGTGGTGGTTTACTCAAAATCAAATTTGAGGGCATACTAAAACTCTGTTAGTACTAACTCACAGCTTTTTGCTGTGAGTTTTTTATAACCAACACTTAAAGTTTAGAAAACAAAAAAAGTCAACTCCCCCCCGTCTAACAGGAGAGAGTTGACCCAAGTTTTCTAAAGAGAGCTGATAGTTAATTAAATAGCCTCTTTTATCTTAGCACGCTTACCACTAAGCTTGCGAACATAGTATAGTTTTGCACGGCGAACTTTACCTTTGCGAATTACCTCTACGTGGTCAATACGAGGAGAGTGAACAGGAAAAGTCCTCTCTACCCCTACACCAAAGCTAATACGGCGCACGGTAAATGTCTCACGAATACTACCATTCTTACGAGCGATAACTACACCCTCATAAGCCTGAATACGCTCTTTGTCGCCCTCAACAACTTTGACATACACTCTAACAGTATCTCCGATGTTAAAATCAGCGACTTTCTCTTTCAAGCCTTCTTTTTCCAAAGTAGCAATAATGTTCATATGACTTAATACCTCCTAAAAAGATTATTCGAATGTTCATAAAAAGCACTGCACCAAATAGAGGACCACTCGAAGCCATACATAAATAATAGCATAAATTTTGGCATATTGCAATACATTTTTATAAAGTTTTTTGATAAATTAGCAAAATTCCGGGTAAAAAGCTCCTTCGATAAGAGAAATTTCCTCTCCTAGTATCTGCACTACATCAAATCTTATTGGCAAATCTAGTAACCCTTTGCTCTTCTGATAATACAGAGCGAGCATGGTAAGTTTGCGCTGTTTTGCCTCATCTACAGCCTCCATAGGTAACCCGTACCGATTACTAGCCCTAGTTTTTACCTCAATAAATACCAAGTATGCCCCATGTCTAGCAATTATATCAATTTCACCTAATTTACAGCGATAGTTTTGTTCAATTACTTTATATTTTTTCTTCTTTAAAAACTTGACAGCCTCTCGCTCGCCCCAAATTCCCAATTCAAAATTACTCAAATTTTATCTCCCTCGGCTCATCTAATGTTATAGCACCTAGTCTACCTTTTCTAAAATCATCAAAGATTGCTCTAGCGCCACGCTCCCAATCAAGTTCGCCCCCACGTAAAACAAACTTCCGCATAGCACATATCTCACCCAAGTACTCCACCATCTGCTTGTTCTCATCAAAAATTAGGTCATATCTATCCAAAAATTGCTCTCTATAATCTCCACCGAGCATTTTGGTTATAAAATCTAGACTCAATTCGCTAACATCTAGGATATCCTCACGAATTGCATTGATATAAGCTAGATTGTGCGCAATTTCATCATCATCAAATGATGGCCACAAAGTACCTGGAGTGTCAAGCAGTTCAATATTTCCAGCAATTTTAACCCACTGCGTATTGCGCGTAACACTCGGTCTGTCCCCTGTAATCGCCTTATATTTGCCACACAAATTATTTATCAATGTACTTTTCCCGCAATTTGGCACTCCAATCACCATTGCCCGCAACGGCATTGTGATACCTTTTTGCCGATTTCTCTCCAACTTCGCCGACAAAAGTTTTTCCATGCCGGCTACAATTTGCTTGCCTGTATTAGTCAGTGTGGAATTCTGTAAAAT
>CAVFEX010000063.1:0-5109 GCA_963621495.1 bacterium | reverse complement strand
ACAAGTCTAAAAAATCTCGCATTGCGACTGAGATTCGTAAGTTCCGCGACCAGATTACCGCTCGCGAATTTGACCAGGCTGAGACTACTCTGAGAGAAATCGTTAGTTTGATTGACCGTGCTAGACTAGACAATGTATATCACGCTAACACTGCTTCTCGCAAGAAGGCAAACTTGGCTCGTGAATTGCACAACGCTAGAGCGAATGCATAGTTTTGACCTCCCTTTTAGGAGGTTTTTTTTCTCAAAAAAATGACAAGACAAAAAATAGGAGTTTATTATGAAATTAATATTAAATGCAGACGATTTTGGGCTCAGTAGTAGTATTAATCGTGGAATTTTAGAATGTATCGAGTCCGGGTTAATTACTAGTACGACTATGATGATGAATACCCCATATACCGAGGAAGCCATAAATTTAGCCAAGGCTCATAACCTAAAAAATGTCGGAATACATCTCAACTTGACATACGGTAAATCTGTACTACCTAGTAGCGAGGTGCCTAGCTTGGTCGATGAAAAAGGCGTCTTCCATTACGTGTGTATGCTGGGTTATTACACGCAGTATGTGGACGCCAAGAAAGAGTTGCGTGCGCAGATTGAAAAATTCTTGGATAGCGGACTACGCCCGACTCATCTCGACCATCATCATTATTTCAACGATATTCCCAATATATTGAGAGCGTATCACGAATTGGCAGAAGAGTACAATTTGCCAGTGCGTAGTATGGACGAAAACGCGCGCAACTTAGCTCGCAAGAGAGGGCTAAAGACTACAGATGAATTTAGTTTCGCTTTTCACGGAAATGGTGTGGATATCAGCACTTTTGAAGTATTGAAAACACTTTTTTGGAACAAAGACATCTCTCTTGAGGTGCTCACACATGTAGGTTATCTCGACGACTATACACGTAATCAAACCAACTATTTGTGCCGTGAAGATGAAATCAATGTCTTAAAACTTGCAAAGGAACGGGGTTACTTTGATGATGTGGAGCTTGTAAGTTTTGACAAAATATAATGTAACTCAATATAAAAAGACAGTGGACTAAAAATAAAGTGCACCCCGTAGGGTTCACTTTAAAACCTGCTGTCTTTTTTGTATTTAATCTAAGTTACCAGCGATTAGCTATTGTGCGGAAATTGTCCCATAGAGATTTTTGTTGTACATCGTTTAATAAGATTAGATTGATTGTAGCTACAACCACTCCATCATCTAATATAATTGCCCTACCCACTATGTCGCCCGCTCTCAGCGGAGCTGATAGCGAGTCTAGTTCATAGTCAATTGAGTATTGTTTTTCCTCACCACGTTGACCGACTGTGTCAAAACTACGCTCAGCTCTGACATGTGGCAAATTACGTGAATTACGAATATTAACATCAATGTCTAATTCAGTCGAACTATCGAGGACGCTACAAGTTACAAAATTTTCAAAACCATAATCTAGTAAATTTGCTGACTCCCTAAATCTCGTCTTGCTGTCGGTCGCTCCTAGCACCACAGCGATTAGTCGCATATCTCCGCGCTTTGCGGTAGTACTTAGACAAAATCCCGCCTCACTAGTAGACCCAGTCTTGCCAGCATCACAGCCCGAATATGTACGCAAGAGCTTGTTAGTATTTGCCATTTGGGTAATTCTGCCCGACGGGTGCTCAAAATTCATCATCCAAATACCGCATATTTCATAATACAGCGGAAAATCTAGCACCGCCCGCATACATAGTGCCACATCATTAGCACAACTAAATGCGCTCGCATTGGGTAGCCCTGTCGCGTTTAAGTAATTCGTGTCCTTGCCTCCTAACTGTTGCATTCTCTCATTCATCATTTTTACAAAATTTTGCTCACTGCCCCCTAACCTTTCTGCCATCATTACGCTAGCATCATTTGCCGAACTAATAATAATTGCTTGCAGTAATTGCAAAACCGTGTATTCCGCTCCAGCGTCAATAAAAACTTGGGAACCACCCATACCAGCAGAATTTTCACTCGCAATTAACTTTTCGTCTAGAGTAATCTCTCCCCGCTCCAGCGCCTCAAAAGTTAGCAAGAGCGTCATCAGCTTTGTTACACTAGCAATAGGTAAATGCTCTAGAGAATCCTGTTCATACAAAATTTTGCCCGTGTTATACTCCATTAATACGCCTGATTTGATAGCTTCCTTATCTACGCTAGCCGAAAGATTGCTAGCATTTGGCCAAACAAACATCGCGGTAGCTAGAAAAAATATTATCGGCAGTACTATAAGTTTAGTCAATACTTTCATCATTACCTCCTAGCTACTAGTTTGAGTAAATTAAATAAGAATTATGTATAGCTATTAGACTATTAAAAAAGCAACTAACCAAGGCAGTAGCATTATCTCCAAAAGAATTGAGAAAAATGCTAGAAAAATAGCAAAATAAATCGGCACCCGATGTATAGAGAAAAACTCCCGACAAAACATACTCCCGCCATAAATTCTACAGCCGAAATTATAACTAACACAAGTTACAGTAAAAAACACCAACCCGAGCAAAAGTAAAAACTGCGAAGGTAGTAAAACTAATAACACGTTTATTACCCCGCCAACTTTGAAAATCGTGATAATAATTGTGCAAGTGAGCCCCATACAAAATGCACGATACACGATCAAAATTATGCTTATACAAGACAGCCAAGGCCTACAATTGGTAACAAAAATGATAAAAAAGAGTCCCAAAGTTACCAGCACTCGCGAAAAGAACAACCCCAGCACCGATATTTCCCCCGAGATAAACCGACGCAAAAACGAATCAGGCACGCGCTCTAATATCACGTCGGGCGCGATTCTAATTCCAGCAATTAGCCCACCCACGAGTCCAAAAGCGACTAAAGATAGACTCAAGATAAACCATTTTTTGTTCTCGAGAAAACTATCACTTATGCTCATTTTAGTAAGATTCCACAACCGAAAAAATGCAGATTTTGCCATACATAGACTCTATGCGATATTTGCCTAAATTATGCTTGAGTTTTTTCGTTCCCGCCCACCTCAAATTACTGGTAAAAAGTTATTTTAATTTTTAAAAATTACTACAGAACTTGACACCACTTTTACACAATTTTTTGTGTTAAAATGGGGGGCAAAAATAAAAGCTCGGGCGATTGAATATTTTTATTCAAAACCCGAGTTGTTGGCAAAAACAAGCTATTTTAAATTGGTGCCGAAGGTCGGACTCGAACCGACACGAAGTTGCCCTCGAGGGATTTTAAGTCCCTTGCGTCTGCCATTCCGCCACTTCGGCATACTGGAGGTGCCAACCAGATTTGAACTGGTGAATAAAGGTTTTGCAGACCTTGGCCTTACCACTTGGCTATGGCACCACTTATAAGTGAACGATACTAGTTTAACATATTAATTGAATAATTGCAAGTATTTTTCCGCAATTTCCTCATTTTATTTATATGAAATTTTGTTTTTTGTGGTGAAAAACACGCAAAAAGTGGTTTTCGGGGGGCAAAAACTCAAAAAAATCAAAATTTTTTTAATTTTTTTATGAAAAACACTTGATTTTTCTGAAATTATTTGATAGAATATAGTTGTCCTCTTCAAAGAGGGGGCGAAATGTGGGAGCTTAGCTCAGCTGGTAGAGCATCTGCCTTACAAGCAGAGGGTCATAGGTTCGAGCCCTATAGCTCCCACCATTTTTGCGAGAGTAGCTCAGTTGGTAGAGCGTTACCTTGCCAAGGTAAATGTCGCGGGTTCGAGTCCCGTCTCTCGCTCCACTTTTTGTTTGACCACCTGATTTAAGGTGGTTTTTTTGTGTTTTAAATTCCCCGCACAATACTCCCCCACCACAAAAACAAACACAAAAAACAAGCCTAGTTATTAGGCTTGTAAAACTAATTTATTAAGTCAATATTTTAAGGTAGTTTTTTCTTGATCTCCTCTAGTTGTTTCTCAATTGAGGACATAGTGCTATTAATATTCGAACCTTCCATAGATTTTTTAACAGCATTTGCGGTAGCCTTGGCTTGAGCCTCGGTTTCTTTTTTTGGCCTTGGATGAATCAGACTTGACACCAGTTTGTGAGAGAACCTTTTGCAAAGTCTTGCCCATCGCATTTTGACTCTCCTCGATAGCACCTAACACATCAGCATTATCCAAAAAGTCCTTGAGGTTGCCTTTGGCGCCAGTAATATTGAATATATACTTGTTCGCATTGGTAACAGTGTTGGAAATGTTAAAGTTTTCACGCTCTAGCTTACCTTCGCTATTTCTTACAAGGTTACCGTGCAATACTTGGTTAATTACAGTGTCTTTTTGCTTGTCGCCCTTTAGCATAGCCCTAACACCGATACCATCTTTAAAGCCCAAGGCCGTCGTGACACTGCTGTCGCCCAGATATTTTTCAGATGCGTCGTCCTTAGTTAGTTTTGCGCCAAAGTGCAAAGCCTTGAGCTTCTCAGAACCTGATGCCACACGCGCCTTCCATCTTGCTCCAACTGACACTTTTTTAGCAGACTTCATCGCATTGGCTTTTGCGAATTCATCTTCGGCTAATGTTTCGTTAATCCCAGCAGACAAGCCAGCGAAAGAAGCACCTACCATATCACCTTTTTTCTCAAGGCTCTTCTTCATACTACTAGACTTATCCGCTTCCAACTGATACCCTTGCGCATTCTTAATATATCGCATATATTCAGCGTCATTAGCTCTCCTAGTTGCTCTCTTGTCAACATGTGCTTTATAGCCTTCTTCGCCTAGTATCTTCTTAGCTCCCCAAGCATAAGCATTACCAGCAGCTTCTGCAGCAACATTTGCAGCATCATGTCGCAATTTCGTAACGCCAGAAGAGGTAGCGACTTTTTTACCAACTCCTGCGACGCTCTTGGCGGTCGCTCCAGCGATCCTAGCCCCGTGGACCGCTACACCAGTAGCCTGAGCACCGAGCTTTTTGACCTCTTTACCTGTGTCGGCACCGTCTTTGAGAGCGTCCCCTTGGCCCACCAACTGAGTAATCATTTCGGTCAAACTCTTGATAGACACGAGACCAGTTATCATAAATATTATTTGCATTATAGCATTTAATAGATCGTTAATATCCAAAATCGATCACTCCTTTTATTAGAATAGGGTTACGC
>CAVFEX010000062.1:0-5110 GCA_963621495.1 bacterium | reverse complement strand
ATATTAAAGCACAAAAATACTAAAAAGTCAAGTAAAAGCGCAAAAATATATATTAAAAATATTAAAAATTTGTAAAAATATAGTGAAATTTACATATAACCTACAAATTTGGTTATCTACTAGGGCGCCCAGGCTGATTGCCACCGCCACCCATTTCGCCACCGCCAAAGTTATTAGACGCGCCGAGAGTTGTAATTGTGCTACTAATTGTAAAGGTCGAAACCAATTGGGACCCAACATACAAACTATAGCTACTGCCCTCTTGCAATTCTGGACAACTAATTATTATCGAACCGCACGTTTTATTAGTTTCAAAAGATATTATCTCTGTACCAGCGCTATCCTTTAGAGTAATTGTCGTTCCACTAGCGATATAGGACCTTTGGCCGTATGAGATAACCTTTTGGCTGGAATTTTTTGCAGGAGTTTCTACCATACCCAGAGAGGAATAAGCAACGAGAGTACCACCGTTAACCAAAATTCCCGTTTCTGAATCTAGTGCGCCGTCGCCATTGCTAGTAGGACCACAAACTTTGACATTTCCGCCCGAAATGAGAATACTGCCGTTTGAATCCAAGCCGTCGCCCGAGGCATCGACTACAACCGTGCCCCCGCTAATAATGATGTATTCGCTGATACTCGTGTCGTCGCTCGCTGAATTGATACCGTCATCGGTAGAAACTATATTTATTTCTCCGCCAGTTATTTTGACATAAGCCCCCTCGATACCCTCAAAACTTGACTCAATATTGATAGTACCGCCGTCAATCTGTGTCAAAATATCACTAGTAATTCCATCATCGTTGGTATTGATTGTAAAGTTCCCACCCTTGATTATAACATTTCCACAATTAGTGTGAATAGCATCATCTGAAGTCGTGAGAGTGAATTCGCCATCGTTGATGTACACGCAATATCCGCCCGTCGAAATTACCGCGTCATCTACATCATCGCCGTCAGTATCGTACTCAATTTCGCCAACTTTGATTCCCTTTGAACTCTGCACTAGCGCATATCTATTGCTAATTGAGCCTTGGGCATCGCTAGCGACTTTTTGATAGGTTGTACCACTCTTAATAAACCTAAAATCATCACTAGTTAGGCTATATGTAGTCAAATTTGCGCTACTGTATGGGACGAATTGTCCTGTGGCTGTAATTTCCGTATTTCCGCCATCAATATACACAAAAGTGTCCGCTTGAATTCCGTCTCCACTAACAGACGCTATAAAATTCACATTTTTAAGATACACGTATCCCGTGTCAAATGAAAAGTCATAAGTCTTGCCTTTTTTGTTATCAAAATCGCATTCACTGTGCAAGCCGTCTTTTGCGTCTTGCGAGGAAGAATTTATAGTAATAGACGCATTTTCACTCATAATTGTTTCAGCAGAGATACCGTGCTTTGTCATAGAAATATTGATTTTGCTATCCAGAATTGTACAAGTCTTACTTACCTTTATACCGCTAGCATTTGAACCACTAGCAGTAATATTTAATGTGCCCGTACCATTGATAACAAGTTGACCTTTTACGTGTAGCGCATTGCAAGACTCCGCTGAAGATGTTATAGAATTAGTGGTGCCAGCGAGAACGGTTATGATTAGTTTGATTGAATCGTCAGATTTTTTTATTGCCGAATATTCAGTACTAGATATGTTAGCATTGTTTAAAAACAAGTGCACAACAGAATCTTTTGTTGCGCTAATCACAATTGTGTCATAGTCGCCACTCAAGAGATAATCTCCAGCTTCGGTTATTGTGTCGCCACTACTAAGTTGAGTTATTGTTGCATCATCATAAGTTGTATTCACACTGTCGCTATCTAGGTCAATACTACTTACCTTGGTTAGCACACCAGAATTCACTGACGAGGTATCAACCTCGGTAGGAGTAGTACCAGTACCACCACCGCCGAGATAATCTAGTTGGGTAGTATCTGTCGGTGTGGAGCCATCTCCACTAGAAGTCGAACACCCGACAAAAGCGAGCCCACAGAGAGCGAGTATTGAGACACTCGCCAAAGCCATACAAAATTTATTTTTCTTCTTCTCCATATATTTCTCTCCTTTTTGCGCGTTTATTATATCAAATCATTCTTAAAAAATTCTTAAAAAAAGCAGTGAAATAAAAAATTTTATAAAAAATTTAGTAAAATTTACTCGATTTGTGCTATTATTACTAAAAGGAGATAAATAATGCGC
The DNA here is from genome assembly GCA_963621495.1 of bacterium. Classification (GTDB taxonomy): domain Bacteria; phylum Bacillota; class Clostridia; order Christensenellales; family UBA1242; genus UBA7867. The sequence continues at coordinate 2,907 of CAVFEX010000062.1, read as the reverse complement.
GTTTTAATGATAGAAGATGAACTCAAGCTTTCTAAGGCGGTTAAATATTTACTGAAAGAACAAAAAATTGATTGCGAGACTGTCGCAAACGGCAGAGTTGGGATCGAACTAGCACTAGCAAATTCCTATGACGTGATAATTTTAGATGTTATGCTACCCGAACTGGACGGTTATCAAATATTATCCACCCTGCGCGAGAACAATTGCGACACTCCAATAATTATGCTGACCGCAAAAAACCAAATAGAGGATAAAGTACGCGGGCTCAATTTGGGCAGTGATGATTATCTAACCAAGCCTTTTGATTCAAACGAACTAGTCGCAAGAATTAGAGCGCTGTCGAGACGCAATGGTACCAAGCTTACCACTAATTGTATATCTTTTGCAGACCTTACGCTAGACCTTGCGCAGAGCGAGTTAAAATCTGATAGCGAGAGCATTGTTTTAAATTTCAAAGAACTAGAAATTATGAAACTCTTGATGACACAGAGCCAACAAATAGTCCCCAAAGAACTCATTTTTGACAAAGTTTGGGGCTGGGACAGTAACGCGACCGATAGTAGCATTGAAGCATATATGTCCTTTTTGAGAAAGAAGCTCAAATTCCTAAACTCTGCTGTTTCTATAAAAAATTACACAAAAATCGGTTATAAACTGGAGAATACTAATGATAAAAAGTCTTAGACGCAAGATTATCCTATCCATAATGCTAATAATAGGCAGTTTTGAAATTATTTTTGCCTTATGCCTATCCTATTATTCAATTCACGAATACGCAAAAAACCTATATATGTCTATGGAGTCGCAAATTCGTGAGGGGCACACTCCACCCGAAAAAGAAGAAACTAGACCGAATTCCCCTACTTTAAAAATGAGCCTTACCACTATAAAAGTAACCTCGGACGGTCAAAATACTACTCTAACTAACGAACTAAATTTGTCCCAGAGCGATATTGAATACATTGTAGATTATGCTCTTACTACGGACAAAACGCAAGGCGAAATAAAAAATAAAGGCGTAATTTTTGTTAAAACACATACCCAAAATGAAACTCAGATTGCTCTTTCTGACCGCAAAAATTTGACTAGCCAAATTACCAGAGTTTGTCTTACTGCCCTCGTAATCTCGGTCGTTTTTTTGGGGTTGGTATTACTCATCAGTATTTGGGTGTCTAGTATCGTCGCTCGTCCAGTTCAAAACGCTCTGGACCAACAAAAGCGCTTTGTCGCGGACGCCTCACACGAACTCAAAACACCGCTCGCCGTCATTTCTGCTAATAACAGAATTATCCAAAAAACAGCTAGCAAAGCACAACTAGATTGGATAGAAAGCACCAATGAAGAAATAAATTATATGAATAAAATCATTGGCGAAATGCTCACCCTCGCGCAAACCGAGGCAGTAGCTGTCGCACACAAAACAGATGTCAATTTGACCAAGCTTGCCACTAGTTTGGGGCTACAATTTGAGCCAGTTGCATATGAAAAAAATATCAAATTAAATTTGAATATAGCATCAGATTTGATTGTCCATTTTGATGAAAAAATGCTCCGCCAAATTGTAATGATTTTACTCGACAATGCAATAAAGTACGAGCGCTCGGGTGGAACAGTTACCCTTACCGCTACTTTGCGCAATTCTGTTTGTCTGTCCGTCAATAACCGACTCTCCACAATTCCCGCCGAGAGTTTACCTCACATCTTCGAGAGATTTTACAAGGTTGACCCTGCTCGCACAACTGAGGGGTTTGGGCTAGGATTGTCAATCGCCCAGAACTTATCAAAACTAAATAACAGTATAATTACCGCCACTTCGGACCCTCAAAATGGCACCACTTTTGAAATTTCCTTTGCTCCATAATTTATTTTGCGTAATTTAATTAACTTTGGGATAAAATTAGTAGCCAAAAATTTTCTTAATTTGGTTTTTAATAGTTTATAATCGGTCGCAATAATTGAATTTTTAAGGAATTAATTAAATTTTTAGCGCTTGCGTTTGATTACCATCGCGAACTTAAAAATCATTACAACAACTCCACAAACTAAGAAAAAAATTAGCAATATTTGACCCAAGTCGAACGAGAAAATATATTTGCCAATAATTTTATCGCTAGTTATCGTTTGCGAGCTACTATGTGCGCTATCGCCTTTTACTGTTATGTAGTTACCCGACTTGGATATCACGCGATGTGCTAAAACTCTATCATTTTGAGAAAATAGCACCACCTCGCCCACTGCGATTTGATTGCTATTTAGGGTTGTTTTTTGCCATATTAAAAAACTGCCAACATTAATTTTAGGCGCCATACTACTAGATTGAACTACGCCACAACGCCACCCAAAAGCTAATAAAAATGCGCTCATAATTATTAAAATGACACCAAGTGTGAGCCCAAAACGCACCGCGATTTTGATAACTTTTTTATTAAATTTTGACTGAATTTTTTTTGCACCCCCAATTTTACTAATATATAATTAATTTTGAGGTTTTATACGAGTTAAATAAAATTACTCCAAAAATAAAAATTGCTCTCTGAATAATCAAAAAGTAACCCCAAAAAAAGGACTAGCAGGCTAGCGATTTTAAACCTAGCGGAATAAAAGAAGAAGAATCTAACAAATTTTAGTTAGGTTCTTTTTTGTATTAGACAGACAATTTATTTAATGTTTTTAATCATTATTTCTTATTATCATTTAACAACTTTGTGTTTTTTGCATTTAGCGAAGAAAAAATTTTTCTATCCATTTCTTCTTCGTATCTTTTTCTTGTTTCCCCAGCCAATTTCCCACCACGTTTTGCAACCTCTTTGTTTTCTTTGAAAGTAACAGGTTTTTCCTTTTGAGATAATTCTGTCGTAGTAACTTCGGCTAGCATATTGAGGACAAGCTCAATGTTAGTCATATTAT
>CAVFEX010000061.1:0-5139 GCA_963621495.1 bacterium | reverse complement strand
AGGTTAATGTGTTTGGGTTGCAGGATAACTCGTGGATAACGTTTTTTGGCACATAAACTTTGTAATACTTTGTCGCCAGCCGATAAATTTATCGGTTACGTATGTTCTACTACGCGCCCTCGCGATTTTTGTGGATAAGTGGTGCTTTGCTTCTACACAAAAAACGATTTTTGGGCGTGGTACTTTGTCGTGCGCGTTTTTGAGGCGAATTTTTCTGATTCTTATAAAAAACAAAAAAGTCCTAGTGGTTAGGACTTTTGTTTTTTGGAGCGGTGGGTTTTACGCAGTGTTTTGCGTTTTGTACCGATTTTGGAATTGCCGGCGATATTGATTTTATCGTTAAAACGGCTACCAGTGGTACGGCCTGAGAGGATAGCGCGCTTTTCTCGAGATTTGATATTCAGCTTTTTGCCACGCGGTTTGTCGCGGGCCGGTTTTGGGCTACTCGCGTTGCCGTCCAGTGTGAGTGTCGAGGCTGTAATGCGGGACTTGGTTTTCTTCTCAATTTCCAAAATACTGCTAATTTGGTCCGGGGTATTTAGCAAAGTGTACGCGTTACCCGATTTGCCTGCGCGCCCCGTCCTGCCCACGCGGTGGATATAATACTCGTTGTTTTGCGGTAGGTCAAAATTGATGACATGCATTATGTCCTTGACATCAATTCCGCGCGCCGCCACATCGGTAGTAACGAGCAAGTTATTCAATTCCGCTTTGTACTCGTTCATCACGCGTTTTCTCACGCTCTGAGGCATATCGCCGTGCAACGCCAGAGCGGAAAAGCCCATTTTGCGTAGATACAGTTGAACACTATCCACCATTTTCTTGGTGTTGCAGAAAATTATCGTCCTACCGCGAGGTAACTCGGAAAGTAGGGCATACAACGCGCGCTTTTTCTTGTCCTTTGGGCAGACAAAATAACTCTGTCTGATGCTCGCAATCGTGGTGTTTGGCGAACCGACCTGAATTGTGTGCGGTTTTTTCATAAAATTGCGCGTGATTGCTAAAATGTCCTTGCTCATAGTCGCGCTAAACATTATAGTTTGGCGAGTGGGCGGGGTATTTCTTAAAATTTTTTCGATGTCCTCTCTAAAGCCCATATTCAGCATTTCATCAGCTTCGTCTAGCACTACATGGTTAACTAGCCCTAGTTTTAGCGTCTTGCGCTCAATGTGGTCCAAAACTCGCCCAGGGGTGCCGATGACGATGTTCGCCCCGCGTCTGAGATTATAAATTTGTCTCTGCATATCCGCGCCACCGTACACAGCTATCGCGCGCACGCCGTCTAGGTGGCTAGTGATTTTTTTGACCTCGAGTAGTATCTGCTCGGCCAACTCTCTAGTAGGGCACAACACTAGACTTTGGACATATTTTTCTGATGTGGTGCTCTGGATAATCGGCAGTGCAAAGGCGTAAGTCTTGCCCGTGCCGGTCTGGCTGAGCCCGACTATATCTTCGTCCTTTAATACTAGCGGAATTGCGCGAGCCTGAATTTCTGTAGGGGCGGTAATTTCCATATCGCGCAAAATTGACGCGATTTCGCTATTTATCCCCAAGTCAACAAATGATTTCATTTTTTACCTCTAAATTGTTTTTTCGTACAAAAAAATTCGCGTCGTAGCGTTTTGCCACAACTTTACGCTCATATTTTGTAAATCAAAAAAAACAAATAATAGAGATATTTGCCAAGCGTATCAAAATTAAAATTTTACATTTGTACTATTCTAATTTTAGCATATTTTGCGCACCTTGTCAATATAAATCTCGTCTAAATCGTCGAACTTGTGGCGTAAAAACTGTTTTAATGGTGCAAAAAGCGATTTTTTAAAAATTAAAAATAGTTTAAATTCGGTTCAAAATAAACAAAATTTTTTTAAATAGTTGTAAGAAAATTAAAAAATGTGTTATACTAATTCACGAAATATTTTAAGGAGAAAAAATGAAAAATAAAATAACTAAAATTTTGTGCATTGCGCTCATTGCCATTGTTGTGCCGTGTTGTGCTCTCCTATCAGGGTGCACTCAGGACACTGCTAAGGCTACCGAGGTGGTAGTTACTGTCAAGAGTATAGATTTTGACAGGACCGAGGGGCTACAAGACATCTATGTCATCACATACACTGACGGCACGACCAAGGAATTTTCTGTTAAAAATGGTAGCAGTAGTACAGACAGTGCGGATAATACGGATAGCACGGATACTACCGAGGCGGTTGTTGCTGTCAAGAGCATAGATTATAATAGAACTGAGGACCTCAAGGACATCTATGTCATCACATACACTGACGGCACGCAGAAAGAGTTTACAGTTACCAACGGTGCGGACGGCAAAGATGGAGCAGACGGTGAAAACGGCGTTGACGGTGCTGATGGTGCCAACGGTGCGGACGGCAAAGATGCCGAAAAAGTCAGCATTAGAGATATTTACACTGATTATTTGGTGGACCATCCTGGAGTCAGTTACGAAGACTTCCTCAAGACTTATCTTAGTTACGAAGATGATACAAAGGTACAGGTTATCAATCAAGGGCTATCCTCTAGTGTGATACTTTACTCCGAATTCAAGATTACTGAGACTAGTTTTGGCAAAACCACCAAGAGTATATCGCGTAGCGGTGGTTCCGGTGTCATCTTCCAAATTGACGACGATTACACGTATATCATTACTAATTATCATGTAGTTTATAATTCTACCGCTAATTCCGACAATGGTGGCAATATCGCGTACCGCATTGCTGGATATTTGTATGGTTCGGTTAGTTCCAATGGCTACAGAGTTGACGACAACGGAAATTACGTTACTACAACAGACGGTTATAAGGTCTTTGATTACGGTCAATATGGCATCGACTTTACCTACATCGGCGGTAGTGCAGAGAAAGATTTGGCGGTAATTCGTGCCAATACTAGTGATATTTTTGCTATCAACTCCAATATCAAGACGGTCGAGTTTGCTGACGGATATCGCACGGGCGAAACTGCCATTGCTATCGGAAATGTCGAGGGCAAGGGTATCAGCGTAACCGAGGGGATTGTCAGCGTAGACAGCGAGTATATTTCACTAGAGATTGACGCTCCGCGCTATTACCGTTCAATGAGAATTGATACATCAATTTACGAGGGGAGTTCGGGTGGCGGACTGTTTAATAGTTATGGCAAACTCATCGGTATCACAAATGCTGGCGACAATACAGACCAAAACATCAATTACGCTATCCCAATTAGCATTGTAAAAGGCGTGGTCGATGGTATTATGTATTACGCTCAAGATTCAGATGATACTACCACTGATACTTACAAACTCTATTTAGGAATTACTATCAAAATCACTGATGCCAAGTATGTCTACGATTCTTCAACCGAGCTCAGTAACATTGTCGAAACTATCGAAATTGAAAAAGTCCAAGACGAAGACTCGTTTGCAGAAAAACTAGGTGTTCAAGTGGGCGACATACTGCAGTCAATTATCATCAACGGCACAGAGCACAAAATTACTCGAGATTTTGAAATGGGCGATTTGCTCCTAACTATTCGCGTTGGCGATAATATCAAACTCAAAGTCAGTCGCACCACGGACGGCGTCGCAAACTCCGTTTATACTAATGAGTGTGCGGTGGAGGCAGCGTATTTGGTTCAACTAGCCTAGATTTTTTCGGTGTATAGGCGTCCCGATGGGGGCACCCCTGGGCCATTATTTGGTTTGCGTTTTAATGAGGGGTAAAATGTAATTAAACAAAACGAAAAAATTGTACAAAATGATTAAGATGTGTAAAATAGTTGCAAAAAATTGGGTTTTGGTTTAAAATAATAGTTATATTGAATAAAAGGAGAAAATTAGATGAGTATTTGGGGTAAAATATGCTGGGGGCTCACTGCGATTTTGCTGATTGCGACTGGTATTGTGTGTTTTTGTAGTCCTGCTGGGACTCTGGCGGGCTTGTCCACTTTCTTGGGAATTAGCCTCATAATTTCTGGTATCGGCTCGATTGGAACTTTTGTTACTACACGCAGAGTCATACTGGGCGCGGGTTGGGTTTTGCTGGGCGGTATCGTAACCATAATTTTGGGTATTTTGGTGCTGTCAAACACTGCTCTCGTGAGCGATGCGCTCCCAATTCTATTCGGTTTTTGGATTGTGTTTATGGGGTTGGCGCGTATTATTTCCGCATTTGATGTCAAGAAATTAAAACTCTCGGGTTGGTGGCTCGACATTATCTGGGGCGCTCTCTTGATTACTCTCGGTGCACTTTCGTTTTATCTGCCAGCAGTCAACGCTATTCTCATTACCGTTTTCACTGGGCTGTTCTTTGTGTTCAATGGTATTGCTATGCTGGTTGAGTTGTACTATGCGTGTAAAATTGAGAAAAAAGCGACTGAATTTTTGGACAAACTCAACAACATTGTTATCGAGCCTGATAGAGTTACGCGTAGTGATTTGCCTGAAGACAAGTAAAAACTCTGCGTAAAATTAAAAATCGCACTTTGTTTCTGAACCTTAATGGGGGAGAAAGGTGCGGTTTTTTATTTTTTAAAAATTTTGTTAAATTTATTTTTTTATTTTCTAAAATATAGTAAACTCCCTATTTAGGCACAGGGAGAAAATTATGCAGAAATCAAAATTGGCGCTAACCTTTTTACTAAAATTAAAATATACGTAGGCAATATAACCTTGTGTTATAAATGAATTAAAAAAAATCTAACTCTCTGTATCAGAGTTAGATTTTTTGGCTCCCCAAGCAGGACTTGAACCTGCGACCTGCCGGTTAACAGCCGGACGCTCTACCGACTGAGCTATTGGGGAATAATGTTATTGCCTCGGGACACTCGCGCTGAGAGCGAGTATGTGAAGGGATTGGTCAATAAAAGAGGAAGGTATTCTCAGATTATTGAAACCCAAGGCAAGAACAGTTTCATTTTAACAGATTTTTTTGTGTATGTCAATAATTTTTATGAAAATTTTTTAAAAAATTTCAATTTTTTTTGAAATTGCGTAATTCTGGCGCTGATTTGGCGATTTTTGGGGGTATTTTGATAGAGTTTTTTGATGAATTTTTTTATAAAAGCGTCTTAAAACGGAAAAACTTAGGACAATGTGTGGGAAAATTCGGGGTAAAGCACTACCACAACTTTCGTTTTCTGTGT
>CAVFEX010000060.1:2579-5176 GCA_963621495.1 bacterium | reverse complement strand
CTTCCTCACTAGCTGTTTTAGCAAAACTTTCATACAACCTTGCTTCTCTTGCTTCATCTTCGCTCGCAAGTTTCAAATTATCTAACAAATCCCACTTTTCACGAAATGGGAAGCCAGCATCAATTTGGATATTGTCTATTTGCTGGTCCTCTCCTTTTTGCAAAAATGTATAAAACATTCGCGCGTGATTAAATTCCTGATACACAATTTCATCAATTATGTCAGCTATGTTTTTATAACCATTGTATCTAGCACCATACTCAATAAATTCATACCTAGTACGCGCTTGACACTCTCCAGCATAGCTTCGCGCCAAATTCACATAGGTTAGACTATCTCTTAGTTTCATAATTACCTCCTTAATAATTTATTGCCTGCATCTAAAATTTTTATACAAAATTATTGAAAAAAAGCAATTAAGATGCTATAATAATTTAAAATGGAAAAAAGGAAGTAATTACAAATGAAATTTTGGCAAGAATTCAAGGCATTTATCAAACGCGGGAATGTCGTTGATATGGCTGTCGGTGTAATTATTGGTACTGCTTTTGGTGCCATTGTTACTGCTCTGACAAACAAAATCATTATGCCCCTCATCAATTTGTTACTATCTGCAGGCGGTGCAGATGGTCTAGAAACAGCATATACATTTTTAAAGAAAGTTTATACTGATGGTAAGTTAGATTTGAACAAGAGTATTTATATAGACTGGGGCGCATTTATAACTGCAATTCTCAACTTCTTGATAATCGCTATGGTACTATTTATAATTCTCAAGGTTGCCACAAGAGCAGACAGTTTATTTAAAGACACCATAAAAGATTTGTCGAATAAAGAACTCAAAAAAGAGCGTGCCGAAGTGCGCAAACTTGCAAAAGAGCAGAATAGACCTTTTGTTACAGTATGGCGTGAGCACCGCAAAGAAAAAGAAGACGCAGAAATCGCTAAAAAAGAAGCCGAAGAAAAAGAAAAGAAAGACGCTGATTATCGCAATAGCACCGAGGGGCTACTAAAAGAAATTCGCGATCTACTCAAAGAAAATCAAGAGTTACGCCAATCGCTCGACTCTAAGGCTGAAAATGATAACAAGGATTAATAAAAAGGCTACTATCAACTGTTAGTTTTTAGTAGCCTTTCCCATTGATGTTTTAGTTTTAAGAAGATAATTTTAAAACCCTTTTAATTTTATTTTCACATACTCTTAACTTTGAGGGAATTTTAAGTTTAAAAAAAAACTTGCAATAAAAAATTTCACTAAAAAGGCACTTACTACTAAAAAACTACGCTATTAGTAATTGTCGGGCGAATAAACTACATATTTCTTGGTACTTTGGCTATTCGAGGCTTGGGTCGCTACACCACTACTGACTGCACTATTTTGAATATTTGCATTTTGCCCGCTTACCGGAGATGTAATAGGGTTAAGTTGGACTAGAATTGTGTCTAGTCCAATTTTACATATAAACTGGTATGGTATAAAGAGGTCCTCTTTACTTTTAAAAAAACCACCCCGCCCGCCAGGCACAACTATTCCCGAAATTTTTGCTGAATTTTGATCAAAAATTAAGTCAATCACGTGCCCAAGTCGTCTACCATCGGTCAAATTCACTACCATTTTAGAGCGAAATTCACTAAAGCTTATCTCCATATATTAAAAAACCTACATTTTTTATTATTATATGAATAAAAAATCAATAAATTACATAAAAAATTTTTTTATCAAATTTAAAGCACATTTTTCCAGCCTGCTGACTTGGGCTTGGCTAATTCCCACCTCATCACTCACTTCCACCTGAGTTTTTCCTAAAAAATATCTCAAAATTAAAATTTTCTTTTCTCTAGGGCCCAAATCTTCCAGAGCATCCTTGATTGACACAGAATCCAGCCACTTGTCATCTGAATTTACTCCATCTGAAATGTAATCACATAGTTCACTAGCCTCCAAATCATCTGAATACATAGGCTCAGATAGCGAAACTGGTTCACTAATTGCATCTAAAGCACACGCAACCTGTCTCATAGGTGTGTCCATATCCTCTGCAATTTCATCTATTGAGGGTTCACGTTGTAATATACTACCGAGCTTTTCACGCGACTGCAGAGCTCTGTATGCAATGTCGCGCAGAGAACGACTCACACGCACAGCGCTATTATCGCGCAAAAATCGGCGAATTTCCCCCACAATCATGGGGACAGCGTATGTGCTAAAGCGTACATTTAGCTCGGTGTTAAAATTGTCAATCGCTTTTATTAACCCCACGCAACCGACCTGAAACATATCATCGGCACATTCTTTTCTACCGCCGAATCTTTGTACAACACTCAATACTAGACGCATATTGCCCCAAATAAACAGTTCTTTTGCTTCCCTATCCCCCAACTTGATTTTTTCCATCAAAATAGCGAGCTCTTTTGGGCTAAATTTCGGTAAATCATTAGTATTTATGCCACATATTTCAACCTTGTTTGACATTACAACCTCCTTTTGCAACAATCAAACAATAGTTTTAGCAAACACAAATATTTTTATACAATCAAATCAATTTTGAGATGTCTTTTTTCATTTTGCACAAAATCTTCTTTTCAATTCTACTGAT
>CAVFEX010000060.1:0-2569 GCA_963621495.1 bacterium | reverse complement strand
ATATTCAGCGAGTCGGCGACCTGCTTTTGTGTTTTTTCTTTTTCTCCTCTAAGTCCAAATCGCATACAAACGATTTTTTGTTCGCGCTCGTTTAATTTGTCCAAAACACGATAAATCATCTCCTTTTCTGCACTAATTTCAATATTTTTGTAAACCTCATCAGCGTCAATTCCTATAATATCGCATAACAATAATTCATTGCCATCGCTATCAAAAGAAAGAGGCGCGTCCAAAGAAGTTTCTCTGCGCTTTTTTGAAATTTTGCGTAAATACATTAAAATCTCATTTTCAATGCAACGCGACGCATAAGTTGCGAGTTTAATTTTTTTGTCTAATTTAAAAGTATTGATAGCCTTAATTAGACCAATTGAACCTACGGAAATAAGGTCCTCAAGCTCAATGCCCGTATTCTCAAATTTTTTAGCGATATATACAACTAACCGCAAATTTCTCTCAATTAACTCATTTTTTGCGAGCAAATCTCCATTGCTTAATCTCAAGAGATATTCCTGCTCCTCATCAGCGCCTAGAGGATCGGGCAAAGCCTCATTACTACACAAAAATAGTAACATCTGTGCACGCATTTTTATAGGATTTGCCTTTTTGAGTTTATACACAAAATTTTTTAACCAAGCTAACAACTTTACACCTCCAATAGATCTTTACTCACAATTGCATCACAATTGTTTAGTCTTATTTTTTCCGGAGCAATTCCAATTGCCCAATCTTTTTCAATATCTCCTACCATAACTCGACAATCAAAAACCCAAATATAATAGTTTCCACCCAGACTTGACACACTCAACTTCTCGAGATTTGGTAAAAAATTACACTTTTCTATCATTATTTGTATTCTCTCAAAAGGAGAAAACCAATTTTTTAAAGTATCTTCATTAACAATAATCACAGATCTTCCATTACGATTTTTTACAGTATTTCCACTATCAACAAATCCCGTAAGAGTCGCCATTTTGTTATTTATTTCGACCCCAATTTTACATATTTGCTCATTAATATGAAGCGTTGTAAAAATTGATTTTATTATTTGTATCACAAACACCAAGAAAAAAATACCACTAGTTAGTATCGCACCAAGCGGAACACTAGAAACATATCCCAAATACAAAGAATCATAAACGCTTACCCCTAAAAATGAAAAAACGGCAATAATTGTCCCACCAAACACAAAAGTTAGTCCCACAAAGATTATAAATTTGAGCCAAAATCTATTGAAACTAAAACTCGACATAAAAACTAACACGCCAGCAACTCCGAGCTTGAGACCAACGGCCAAGACTCCACTAATAGGAATTAGTGGCGATAATACAGCAAACTCCGCCCCAAAACTACTAGCGGTTATCAATCCCAGTTTGCTAATTTGCTGTTTGAGTATTTTTTCAGTAAGATATAGTAACAAAAGATCTATTAAAAAATTATCCAGTAAGACATATTCTACAATTATTTGCATACTACCCCCACATTTTTATTATATAACAAGCTCGAATTTTGTGGGAGTAAAAAGAAAAGATATATTGCACGAATAATGCAATATATCTTTTCTTTTTGTCAAATTTATTGGATAACCATCACTACGAGGGCAACCACAATAAATATCAAGCCAATGATTTTGATAGAAATCATAATCGAATCATCATTTGCTACCTCGTTGGTTTTGCGTGAAGCACAGGCTATCCTACGAGCAAGACAAGCCAAAGCTATACCAATGGCACATATTACTATACCTATTATAACATTAGTTTGAGTCAATCTCTCAATCAACGTTTGTGCTAATAGACCATAAATAATATTGCTAGACCCCTTATTTACTTTATATCATTATTATATATCAAAATCACAAAAAAGTCAATACTGTTGCCCAATTTTATTCTCAAAAATTAAAACTTACTAAAATTCATTAATATATAAGCACCAACTCGCTAAAATTACTTTATTTGGACTCATCTCGCTCGTGCTCTCCTGTTTTCATCTCAAAAAGACCACCATCTTGTAACGCCCCGACATTTTCGTTTAAAGAAACTACTTGTTCTTTTTGCCCAAAAAAGACGCGCTTGTAGTTAAATACTATATAAACGATAAGACTAGTAATTATAATTATCAGCCCAAGATAAAGTACATACAAGTTCCAAGGGTGGAGCGAACCGTCAAAAAAGCACATCAACAAGCCGATTGTCATCACTACGGTGCCAATTTTCCCGAATATATTACTAGGAATTGTAATCTTCTTTTTGTATAGACACGCACCGGTAATAATCATTCCAACATCTAAAAATATCAAAACAGATACGAGCCAAATAGGCAAAATACCGACAATTGCAAAAGAAATTAACGTGGAAATTTTTAGTAATTTATCCGCAAATGGATCCAAAACTATACCATACTGAGTAATTTGATGCGTAGTACGTGCAATAATTCCGTCTAACAAATCAGTAAGACTAGCAATCAAAAATATAATCATAGCTACCAAGCGGTCGCGCCCGGGTATCAAAAAAAAGCACACGAGCATTATCGGCACTAAAAATAATCTCAATAATGACAACATATTAGGAAC
>CAVFEX010000059.1:0-5197 GCA_963621495.1 bacterium | reverse complement strand
CTTCTACCACAACCGTATCGCCGTCCACCATTCCCAATTCCTTGAGTTTAGCAATAATTCCGTCATCACGCAAGCGTTTTTGGAAATAGGCAAGGCTGTCATCTTCATTAAAGTTAGTCTTGCGCACCAACTCGTGCACTCTGCCACCCTTGACCTCAAAAGCACACTCGCCGATTTTCTCCACCTCAATAGAAGTCGTATCTGGCATATCAAACTCGAATTCCTCGCTCGGAATTGGTTCGGGCTTGGGCAAGGTATCGAGTTTTTCAAAAATCGCGTCAACTAGTTCCTGCACTCCTTTGCGCTGATTAGCGGAAATTACAAAAACAGGAGTGTTTTCAAAGCCCGCTTGCGAATGCAAAAACGCCTCAAATTCGCCAACAGCATTAGATTCTGCTGGCAACAAGTCCGCCTTATTTAATGCGACAATTTGAGGTAGATTTGCCAAAATGTTACTAAACTCGCGCAACTCCCTGTTGATCGTCAAGAAATCTTGCTGTGGGTCGCGAGACTCAATACCGCTAATGTCTACGATATGCACAATCAGTCTAGTTCTCTCGATGTGGCGCAAAAACTGATGTCCCAGCCCCACACCTTGGCTAGCGCCCTCGATTAGACCAGGGATATCAGCGAGCACGCAAGTTTTGTCGAACTGACGAAGCACGCCGAGATTAGGACTAAGAGTAGTAAAGTGATAATTCGCAATTTTGGGCTTTGCCTCGGTAACTGCGCCCAAAAAAGTGGATTTGCCAACATTAGGGAACCCGACCAAGCCGACATCAGCTATCGTCTTGAGCTCGAGGATAATATTGTGTTCCGCAGTCTTCTGTCCTGCCTGGCTAAACCTAGGTGTCTGGCGTTTGCTCGACGCAAAATGCTGGTTGCCCTTACCACCGTTACCCCCTCTCAATAGCACATATTCCTCATCGGGCGCGTACATATCCTTGATGACCTTACCCGTCTCTAGATCGCGGACCAAAGTCCCACGAGGCACATACACAAATAAATCTTTGCCTTTTTTGCCCGCCCTATTATTGATATCACCTTTTTGGCCATTTTCAGCACGGAATTGTTTGTTAAAGCGGAAATCTAGCAAAGTACTGACATTATCCTTGACTTTTAAAATCACATCACCGCCCTTGCCACCGTCTCCGCCATTTGGTCCGCCATTTGGCACATACTTTTCTCTGCGAAAGGAGACAGCCCCGTCTCCGCCGTCACCTGCTTTTACAATTATTGAAACTTTATCTATAAACATCTTTTTTCCTTATTTTCTTTTTTTACTTAATTTTTTTAAGTTAATTTTTTATTATTAATTTTTTGCCAATTTTTACTTGTTTTTTTTACTTGTTATTTTTTTCTATATAATATTTACACACATCGCGTAATTCGCACTGCGCGCAATTCGGTCTCTGCGCCTTGCAATGATATCTGCCAAAAAGCACTAGCCTATAATGAGCATCGTGATTTTGATATTGCGGATAACGCTCTATCCATTGCCGTTCCACCTCCAAAGGTGTGCGGGCGTGCACCAGACCTAACCGATTTGTTACTCTAAAAACGTGTGTGTCCACGCCGAGCCGATTCGCACCAAACACTGCACTAGACACGACATTAGCAGTCTTGCGTCCGACTCCAGGGAGTTTTTGCAAATCGTCTGGGTCGCTGGGCACTTGTCCACCATATTCATTATTGAGTACACGACAAATTGCCAAGATATTTTTGGCCTTGTTGTGATAAAAACCTGTAGAATATATCAGCTTTTCCAATTCGCTCTGCCCGAGTCGCCCCAAAGACACACTATCAGGATAATCACGAAACAGAGTCGCTGTAACCTGATTTACGCGTCTATCCGTACATTGCGCACTCAAAACCACCGCCACGAGGCACTGAAATGGTGTATCAAAATGCAATTCCGTATCTGGCTCCGGATACAAACGCGCCAAATAATCCATAACTTTTTGTATCATTCCCGCCCCTATTCTTATTATATTTATATATTATAACACAAAAAAGTGAAATTTTCAATACATTTTAATAACAAAAAGCCCTCGACAATAAAAGAGGACTGTTATTGTAATTTGTTTTTAAATGTTGCCAAAATTTTATTCTCAATTCTGCTCACTTGTACTTGGCTCACTCCCAATTCAGTAGCAATTTCTGCCTGAGTTTTATCCCTATAATAGCGCATAATGATAATTTTGCGGTCGCGCTCATCTAGACTGCCAATCAAATCTCGCAAAACAAAGTGCTCAATACGTTTTTCCTCATCAAAATTGTCGGCGAGTTTTTCGGCAAGAGTGGTCCCCCCATCTTCGCTAGAGTCAATCGGAGCTGACAAGCTGGTGGGATAGCGCATACTATCCATCGCAAAAACCACGTCTTCGGGAGTCATATTTAGCGCTTCTGCAATTTGGGAAATGTCCGGTTCATTGGCTTGAGGCGGGAGTTTTGCTAAGTACTTTTTTATCAAAATAGCCTGTGATTTGATAGCTCGACTAACCTTGATATAGCCATCATCACGCAAAAACCGCTTGACTTCACCCGCAATCATAGGCACGGCGTATGTGCTAAACTGCACGCCATATTCTTCATCAAAATTATTTATCGCTTTGACAAAGCCCACACACCCCAATTGAAACAGGTCTTGATAATCTATCCCCTTGCTACGATATCTACGAATTACGCTCTTGACTAGCGGATAATTTTGATTTATTAGCGTATTTTTTGCGTTTTTGTCGCCTTTTTGCGCCATTTTGATTAGTTTTAGCGTCTCAGAGTAGTTCGGCATTGGCACAACTTTTATCAACATTTTTTTGCAAAGACTTTTTCATCTCTACAATCAGACCAGAATCTTGATTTTGACATAGCAACACTTCGTCCATAAAACTTTCCATTACGGTAAACCCCATTCCCGCGCGTTCTTCAGTAGGTCGGGTAGTAAAAAACGGTTCTCGCGCTTTGTTAAAATCGCTAATTCCCACTCCTTTATCCATAATTTTTATATCGACAAAATCTTTTGTTAACCCCACCCAAATTGTAATCTCGCCTTTTTTACCATCGGGATATGCGTGCACTACACAATTAGTAACGGCTTCGCTAACCGCAGTTTTGATATCGCTAATTTCATCGAGCGTGGGATTGAGTTGCACACAAAATCCAGCAACGGCACTACGCGCAAAACTTTCGTTGACCGAATGTGAAAGAAATGTCAAAGTCATCTCGTTTATGTAATCCATTTTGCCTCCTAATCTATTTTCGGCATCACATCATATAATGCCGTCATTAAAAAAATTTTGTCTATCTGCCTATTGGGGTTGGACACAAAAATCGGTATCCCGCGTGATTTCATTTTTTTGTATCTGCCTATCAGCACCCCGATACCCGTGCTGTCCATAAACTCTAGCCCTCCCAAATCGATGATGATTTGTTTGTTGCCACTCTCTCCCATAATTTTATCCATAGTATCACGCACATAGTTAGCACTATGCTCATCTAATTCGCCCACGAGTGAAATTACTAAGGTGTCATTGATTTTTTGTGAAGAAACTTGCATAACCGTTTCCCTCCCGAAAATCAATCTTAGCATATTTTTGGGCGCAAAAATTAGAAAAAAGTGCGTTTTTTTCACTTTTTTTGCACTTTTTTTGCGTTTTTTCCACTTTTTTTATGAGTACTTGAGTTTTTTAATTAGCTAAGATTTATGATTTTAAAAACCTAAATGCACTCTCAGTATCCAACATACCAGCCCCACAAGTGTTGGGGTCATAAGGCATTGGCACCGCGCTCGAGAGTAAAATCGACTTGATTTCATTGGGAGTTAGATTTGGATTTTGCTGTAACAACAAGACAGCCACACCAGCGACAAATGGCGTACTGACACTAGTACCCGACATTGTTGTATAAAACTTAGTATCGTTTGATAATGAGGTTATTTCTACTCCAGGAGCCACCAAATCAGGCTTGACATAATCAAAAATTGGACCGCGAGAACTAAAATCAGCTATTTTGATTTCTTCTTCTCGAGTGTCTGCGCACCCGACAGAAATAATCCTACCGCTCGAGCCCGGTGATTTTACCGAACTCGGTTTTGGCCCGTCATTGCCAACTGCGGAAACTACTACTATCCCGCGTTGCCAAAGCGCGTTGGCTCCAACTGTCAAGGGATCGTTGTATGAGAGCGGATTGCTACCAAAACTCATACAAACCACGCGAATATTGTATTTTAGATAATTCGTATAAACCCACTGCATAGCCTCGAGTACTTTGTATGCTTGAGTTTGGCCATCACTTTTTAGCGCTTTTATAGCAATTACACCACAAAGAGGCGCAATTCCGCGATATTTTTGACTGCAAACCGCCCCACTACCCGCCAACACCCCCGCCACAAAAGTTCCGTGGCCATTGTCGTCATAAGGATAGGAGCGTTCGTTAATTAGGTCCACAAACTTGATTATGCGATTTTTGCCCAACATAAAATCAAGATGCGGATAACAGCCAGTGTCTATGACTGCAACATTGACACCTTGCCCCATAATTCCAGCATGATGTAAATCTTCTACTTTGATAATTTTCCTTGCATTATTGATCAAGGTATGAGTAGAGGTAACTTTTGTAATATAATTTACCCCAAAATCTTGCGCAAAATCAAAAATTTGTGGGTATTTTACCTCGAGAGCCACCGCCTTGATAAAAGGGAAATAACCCAAAATTGTATTCGCTTTGTCGTGCAAAACCTTATATAAAAAAGTTTCATCACGATAATAAACTATGATTTTGCACCTTTTAGCCCCTAAAACCCCCACAAAATTTAGCAAACTAGGGTCAATTTTACTCGTCATTTTTAGTCCAAAAAATTGAGTAGTGTGTACATTTTCGCTCGTGCTTCATCATCTAGCATAGGCGCCACAACTTTGGCTACATCGCGCAGTGTGTTGGGGTCAAATGTGCCTTCTTGTTTCTTTTTAGCTATCAGACGCAACATTTCCTGCATTAATTCTGGTTCACTCAAATTTGCATAATTGTTGATAAAATCTTGTATCACATCGCCATAATCACGCTCAACGCGCTGAAATTCTGGACTTTTTTTCAATTCTTCCAAGTCCTCATTTTTTATACTTTCTGCATCGATTTTTGTACTCTTATAATCAGATATATTCATAATTTACCTCCATTTTTCACTAAATTAATATATGTT
>CAVFEX010000058.1:0-5202 GCA_963621495.1 bacterium | reverse complement strand
AAATTAAATAATCAACCCGTTTCTCGATTTTATTAACATATATTAAACATACAAAAAACGCGACTTAGTTACTAAAATTTGCAAGTAAGTCGCTTAATTTTGCAGTTATGTGTCAAATTTTACTTTTTTTGATAAATAATTCTGTGGCAGTTTTCACACTCCACAAAGCCGTCCTTTGTTAGTAATTCCAGCCGAGCATTAGCAAGAGGAGTAGAGCAAATTGCACAACAATTATTAGTCAGCGGAACCATAATCGGGAACTTATGGTCCTCGCGCAATTCTTGATACTTTGCCATCAGGTGCGGGTCGACTTGCTTTTTTAGTTCTACCATTTCCGCTAAAATCCTGGTCCGCTCAGCATTATCCTTGCTCTCGAGGGCGTTAAATCTGTTAAGGCTCTCTTTGTATCTGTTTTTGTTCTTGACGCCCTCGTTTTTAATTTTATCAAAACTAGTAGCAGTTTGATTGATTTTTACAGAAAGCGCCTTGATTTCCTTACCTAGCGCCAACAAATTTCCAATCTCGGACTTGATACGCGCCTCGCGTTCGCGGAGTTCTTCTACGGTTTTATTAGAAATATCCTCAGTCTTAAAAGACTCCAGTTTGTTTGACTTTTTCTCATAAGTATTTTCAAGTTTTTCGAACTGCGCAATCAGTTCGCCTGCAGTAGCCTCGAGCGACACGAGTTTGTTCTGCGCTTGTTTGACTTGTTCCACGAGTTCGTTAACCTCTTTTTTCTCGCGACTATTCTCCAATTCCTTGTTAATTTTTACCAAAGCAGCATCTTTTTGCTGATACAATAAAATTTCTTTTAGCATAATATTCTCCCTTTTATGTCCTTGCATTGTTGCAAAAACTGTGATAATTCTTGATGTTTTCGGTCTAAAACAGCGATTTTCCCCAAAATCTGAGTAGTTTTTTCAATTTTATAATCTAACCAACGCGCAAAATCAGGTAAAAAATAATTACTCGCAACCGCCCCGAACAACATTTGCTCCTGTGTCAGAGTCTGTTCGCCCAACTCAGCTCTCAGTAATAAGTAAAATTTTTTATCGTAAATAATTTTGTCCTCGCAAATCTTATACCCATTTTCAATCAGCAACTTACGCACCAAAACAAAATCGCGCATTGGTTGCAAAACGAGCACGGGACGAACAGTCGAGTGCGCAAAATAATTTGACAAAATCTTGCAAATCTCACGCCCACCCATACCAGCTATCAAAACTTGGTCAAATTCGTAATCGGTAGGCAATCCGTCGCAAACCACACATTTAGCTCGTTTTAACAAGCCGTAGCGCCGTAGCAGATTTATCGTTTTATCTAAACTTGGCGCACTGATATCGGTAGCAACCAAATTTTTTGCAAGATTGTTTTGCAGTACATAGAGCGACAATATTCCGTGGTCGCACCCGACATCGGCGGTAAGTTCCGACTCTGTTATTAGATTGGCTATTTCGCGCTGTCTTTTAGTCATCTACAAAATCCTTGAGTTTTCTGCTACGACTCGGATTACGCAATTTTTTGAGCGCTTTTGCTTCAATTTGACGAATACGCTCACGCGTAACATTAAATTCCTTGCCGACCTCTTCGAGAGTTCGAGGGTGCGCATCGTCTAACCCGTAGCGAAGGCGAATAACTTTTTGCTCACGCGGAGTTAGAGTCTCGATAACCGCCAAAAGTTGCTCTTTTAGCATCATTTGAATAATGTTGTCCGACGGCGACTTGGCATTTTCGTCTTCAACAAAATCATAAAACTCACTGTCCCCCTCTTCGCCCGTCGGAGTCTCTAGGCTGGTAGGCTCGAGTGCGATTTTGCGAATTTCGCCAACTTTTTCCTCCGACATACCCATAGCTTCTGCAATCTCGGGTTCGGTAGGTTCTCTGCCCAGCTTTTGCCACAACATACGAGTAGTCCTACCCAAGCGGTTAATAGTTTCCACCATATGCACAGGAATACGAATAGTGCGCGCCTGGTCAGCCATTGCCCTACTAATCGCCTGTCTAATCCACCAAGTCCCGTACGTACTAAAGTGGAACCCGCGTCGATAGTCAAAGCGCTCTACCGCCTTAATAAGCCCCATATTCCCCTCTTGGATAAGGTCGCTAAAGGACATACCAGTACGCCCCAAAAATCTTTTCGCGATACTGACAACCAGCCTCAAGTTCGACTCAATCAGTTTTTGTTTGGCGTTTTCATCGCCGTCCATCATTCGCTTGCCCAACTCAATCTCTTGCTCTGGAGTGAGTAATTCAACTTTTCCGATATCCTTAAAATACATCTTGACAGGGTCATTAATGTTGGCTTGATTCATTATATGCTCCATATCAATGGCGTCAGAAACACTGTCCGTGATATCCACACCCTCAGATTTGAGATATTTCATCGCAATCTCAATCTCCTCGGCGTTTGCCTCAACTTTCATCAGTCTATTGTATACATCGTCCTCAGAAATCGAGCCTTTTCTGCTAGCGATAATCGCTAATTTCTCGCACTCCCTTCTAATGTCATCTCTCAATACTATATCCATTTTTCCTCCATCACTTGCGTGAATTTTTATTGATTAAATTTATATTTTTTATATATTTTTGGCTTAAATTTTCTGCCTCAGTTTTGAGTTCATTTTGTATTTTTGTTAATTCTATAACTCTGCGAAGAGCGTCGTTACGAATATTGATATCGTCCGTTTGAGAACAAACCAGTTGCTCGCGTTCACTCTCGAGCCGAATTTTGCGTTGCTTGTTTTTTATCAAGTACGATTCAAAAGTAATCTCAGGAAAAGGGTCGGGCAAAAACTCGTAATTAACCGCCTCGCGTAATAGTGGGGTAGACTTGTCCACTTCCATAAAACTATACAACCCGCTAATACTAGGACGATTGCCTGCTGAAATAGTGTCTTGTATGTAACCAAAAGCCTCCTTGAGCCCATCGTCGAGAAAAACTAAATCGCCTAACTCACCATCAAAGCGCTGACAATAATCTTTATTATACAACAAACTAGCAATAATGTAAAGGTCAGCAAGGTCAAAACCGTCTTTTTTAACTGCCACAACCTTATCAGTCTCGCCCGCTTGCTCATCTCCCCCACTATCGCGCTCCCGTTCCCAAAACGGCAGTTCAGTGTCAGGTAGTTTGTTTAGGTCCTCGCGCAAAATGTCTATCGGCGTCGCAGAGTAATTTTTGATAAGTTCTAGATAGATATCCTGCTCGCTCTTGTTCTCCAGAGCCTTGATAACTACTAGGGCCTCATGCACAAATTTGGTTCTCTGCATACGGTTGCCCAAATCAAAATTGTTCGCCACAGCCTGAATTTTGTATTCAATTCCGTCAATCGCGCTGTCCACAATTCCACGCATAAACTCCGCCCCTTTTGCCTTGAGACACTCGTCAGGGTCCATTCCGTCAGGGATTGAGCCGACCTTGACATTCAAGCCACCTCGACGCAATACATCAATACTCCTCAGCGTCGCCTTTTTGCCAGCACCGTCGCCATCGAGGAGTAACACAATATCATCAGTAAATTGCTTGAGCCGACGCGCGTGAATTGGGGTAATCGCAGTACCTAGACACGCAACAGTGTTGTTAAAACCATACTGGTGCATAGTAATGACGTCAATTTGCCCCTCAACGATAATTATGTTGGGCAAACCGCCGAAATCGTGATTGTTTTTGCGTGCATTGTCCCGCTCTTTTTTGATAAGATTAATGCCAAAAATGACCTCAGATTTGTTGAAAATATAGGACGCGCTAGTGTTTTTGTACTTTGCACCTTCTTTGTTTTCTAGCATACGCGCAGAAAACCCTATAACATTGCCGTCTTTATCAATTATCGGAAACGTGAGCCGACGCGCGAACGAATCATAAGTCGTGCCCTTTTCGCTAATGCTCTCTAGCCCCGCCTTTTTTAGAATTTCATCACTGTAACCCAATTTTCGCAAATGAATCAGTAAACTGTTGAAATCTGTGCTACAACCCAAACCAAATTTTCGCACAAATTCGGGACTGATTTTGCGCTTTTCTATGTACTGCAAAGCAATTTTTGCCTGTGGGTGCGAGCTATAGAGATTTTTGTGATAGAAAATTCCCGCCTCGCGTAGAGCCCCATAAATTGCGTCGCGTTCCCGCTTTTTACGAGCAATTTGGTCCTGGTCCACATCTTTTAGTTCCGGCATAGGCATATTGACAAGGTTTGCAACCTTTTCCACTGCTTCCACAAAACTAACATTTTCGTACTTTCGGATAAATTTTATCACGTCGCCACTTTCCTTACAGCCAAAACAGTGATAACTTTGACTGCCCGGATACACAAAAAACGATGGTGTCTTTTCATGATGAAAAGGACAACAGCCCGACATTTCTCTGCCGTTTTTCTTGAGCGGAACATATCTGCCGACAATGTCAACGATATCGCACCGCGACTTAAGCTCATCGAGCCAATCGGGTGTAAAAAATTGCGCCATAGCCACACTCCTTTTAATAAAACAATAACTTTAACTTGAATTTTTTTCGCTACTATTACTGAAATAACGCTCGACTTGAATTAGAACAAAAATGCCCGCCCGCGTCGAATATTGTTATAAATAACTAAACCAAGTCTCGCCCATACTTGGCTTAGTCCTAAAATCAACCCGCCAGCACGATATCGTTTTTAATTCAGCTACCCCAATAAATACTAACTAGCCACAGCTCTTATTTGGGCAACTTTGCTAGTTAGACAAAAAACTAAGCCCAGAATTTAGACGCTGGCAATAATTAAATTCGTTTACAGTTTCCTCACTAATTTACAAATACTAGTAACATTAAAATTAAACAAAAACGCGAGTTACAAATTCAATAAAACTAATCACTCACAAATTCTATGATACCAAACCTCACAAATTCAAAAAATAAAATACCCCTCACACAAAAAACGACTTGGATAGCCCATTAAAAATGAATAAAAACAGTATGTCCTTTTAACATACTCATCATACCTCTACAATATAAATACGCAATCAAATGCTCAAATTCCTTTTTTTTTATTAAAATTTTTGTTATTTTTATTAAAATTTCTTGAATTTTGCGTAATTTTTTTAAATTTCACGCAAATTTTGCGATGCTTTTAATAAATTCAAATAAAAACTTAACTCGTTTTTGCAGACGCCTGTTGTAATTATTTTTGCTAATGTTTTTGCGGGCGCTGTTGCAGATGCCTGTTGTAATTA
>CAVFEX010000057.1:0-5221 GCA_963621495.1 bacterium | reverse complement strand
GATTTTTTGCTAGCCGTAGTAGATTGTTTTTTGCTAGTTTTATCTGCTTTATTGGAATCTACACTCGATACTTTTTTAGGTTCAGACGCAAATTCAGTAGCCCTAGTTTCGAGCGAAGAACTCTCGTTTGGCGCGCCGTTAACCGTCTCAGGCTCCACAATGATTAGATTTTTCTTCTCGTCGAGAAAGTCGGCTTTGAGAGTGGTTTTGCAGATTACTTTATCAAACAGCAACAACACGGACGGCAACACAAACATAACCGCAATTACACTAATTAGCGCACCGCGACCGATGAGTCCACCGATTGATTTTAGTAGCGGTAACGAAGAAATAAAGTGAATTGAATATGCCGCAACTATCAAAATTGTGCCCGAGGTAATCACGGTCGGAAATGCGGAATTAAGGGCGGTTTTGATAGCTTCTTGCTTGCCTTGAGTCTTGCGGAAGAACACATATCGGTCTGTCATCAAGATTGCATAGTCGATTGTCGCACCCATTTGAATAACCATAGCGAGCAAGTAGCAAACAAAGAAGATTGACTCGCCAAAGAGCGTACCAACAGCGAGGTTAATCCAAATTGCGCCTTGAATCAGGAACACGAGGAGCACAGGGATACTCAAACTACGCATTAACAATAGCACGAGCATAAACACGCCCAAAATCGTGATTAGGTCAGTACGCGTGCGGTCCCCGCCAAACACGTCCATCGTGTCGATAAGGTTTTGCGATGAGTTTACCACAAAATATTCGCTATAAATCTCAGTGTCCACATATTTTGTGTCCAACATCGTGCGCAACGCCTTTATTGTGTCGATAGCAACATCTTCATCAGCGTTGGCCTTGATGTTAAACAGCATTCTCGAGTAATTATCGCTAAAATACATATTTTTAGCTGTTATATAACTATTATAATTTGTCTCGACTTGCGCCATAATTTCGTCAGCGTACAAATTCATAATCGTTTTGTGTGCTTGGGTATCAATCTCGGTGTGCATTGCCTCGTAAAATTGACACGCATAAATCGAGTCGGTAGCCCCATAAGTCATAAAAATTTGGTCAACCGTCGATTCGAGTAGCCCTTTATTCATAAGAGTAGCCTTGTCGAGCGCTGTATAAATCTGAGCATAAGTAGTAGGAGTGGTCAGTGCGGTTTTGATTTTTGGATAATAATCGAGGCTAATAGTACCACTCTCGCTAGCACTCTTTAACCCCAAAATCACAGCATAAGCAGGTAATTTGCTAGTTTCTGTAAACTTTTCGTCCAAGATTGTTTGGTAAATCCCTTTGAAAACGGCTAAATCTGCGTCCCCGAGAGTGCTAATTTGGTTGTGCATATCCTGATAATTTAGTTGTGAATAGATATTAAATCCGCTAGTTGTGTCAACCGCAATGTCAATATTTTTCGCGAGTGAGTTGTAGTAGCTGTCAAAAACTGCTTGTTTTTGTGCATAATTTACTACGATTATGTCGCTATTGTTTTGCAAAATTTCCAAAACTTCATAGGTATACAAACTCTCAGTGGTCGTCTTTTGTGCGACCGCATAAATCTGCGCCACCGCTTCAGTATCTAGCTTAAAAGTCTGCCCAATTTCGGTAGCGGTTAGTTTCTTTTCCAGCCCAGTGTTTGCAAATCCTTTTGCTTTTTCAATATAACAAACACTCTCGCCGTCAGAATTTTTAACCGTAATCGCCATTACATCGTTGAGTAATTGCTCCTCACTATCGATTTTTCCTTTTGGCACCATAATAACTAGCGTGTTTTGTTTGCCAAAATTATCTTCGACAACTTTGGACTCTTTTGCGAGTTGGCTCCCCTCGAGGTGGTTGTCAACAACATAGGTAAAAGTTACATTTTGCTGTAGCACGATACCACTTACAATTAGCGCGAGCATAATTACGGGCATTACCCACCTGGTTTTGTGAGCAAAAGTACCGAGTTTGTTGAGTCTAGGCAAAAAGCTCTTGTGTTGCCACGTGTGCATCGGTTTTTGAAACAGTAAAATAATGCTCGGCATAAAGAATAGCACCGCAAAAATACTAATTGCCACACCTTTTGCCAGAACTACACCGAGGTCCAGCCCGATTTTAAAGTCCATAAAGCAGAGCGCAACTAGCCCGACAAGTACGGTTAGCGAGCACGCCAAAATCGCGTTAAACGACCCCGCGAGCGCCCGCGTCATAATTTCGGACGGCGTTCCGCCCTTTTCGCTCTCTTCTCTATAACGACTGCACAGCACGATACAGTAGTCCATAATAATTGCCATCAGCATAATGGTGCTAATCGACCCAGTTATGTACGAAATTTCGCCCATTATGAGGTTTGACCCCATATTAATAATGATAGATGTCCCGATGACTATCAAGTAAATCAGCGGTTCAATCCAACTACGCGAGGTCAAGAACAAAATTCCTAGCATAATAACAATTGCGACCAGTAAAATTATCCACATTTCGCTAGTAATCGCGTTTTCCGAAGCCACCGCGTCCACAGAATCTCCACAGAAAGACGCGTCCGCATTGAGATTGGTGCACAACTCCCGCAAATCAGCGAGCGCCTGCGCGGTCTCTAGGTCGTAGTTGCCGTGGTCAAAGAAAATCTGTATCAATCCAGCCTTGGTTTCGCTATTGTAATAATCGCTATTGTTGTAAAAAATTGCATTTTTTACACCTTCGATTTTGCTAGCCTCGGTGGCGACTTTTTCGATTTTTGACACCTCAGCATTTGTTACCACGATACTCGCAGTACCACTGCTACCAAACTCGTCAGTCATAACTTCGAGCGCAACTTTTGTGTTTGAATCGCTCGGCAGATACTTGGTCATATCATAATTTTCGCCGACCATTGGAATTAAAATTAGACTTGCGACTATCAGAGCCAAAAAGAACCCGAAAAAGTACCATCTGCCTTTAACAACAACATCGGCAATTTTGTTTGGAAAATTCATTTTCCTCTCCTTTTAATAGATAATATTATATGCAATAAAAAAGTTTTTGCGAACAGTCAGAAAAAATAAGCCTAATTTTGACTAAAAATTTTAATTTGAACTAAAAAATTTTTTATTTTTAACTTAAATTAAAAACTCAAAAATCTTTTAAGAATAAAAAAGTCCCAATAAATATCAAAATTAAGCAAAATTTATATCACTAATCCCCTTAGCAAATATTCGCTCCAAACTAACAGACATATTATATCATAAAAAATTAAACAAATCAATAGTTTTTTGTTCATTTTTTTTAATTTGAACACTTTTAAGTTTTTGTCAAATTTATTTTATTCTTTATGTTCGTTCTTGTTTTTTTATGTTTATTTTTGTTAGTATTTGTACGAAACAATAACAAAAAGACAGCCTGATTTAGTATGATAGACTGTCTTGTTTTCTTATTTTTTGTTATTTTTTATGATTTTTTTGAGGGAATCATTATATAATAAAATTTAAACATCTAAATTTAAAAAATTCTTTGCCAAAAACCACTCAGTTTGCGAGCCGTCATTGACATCGACCAACAAACCTTGCATAGTTTCCTCAACCAATGGCTGGAGGTCGTCTTGATAATTTGTCGCAAAAACATAAAATTCCGAACGGTCCAACAGATAATTATTAATAATTTGATGATATCTCGGCATTTTTTCATAAGCACTTTCATTATAACCGCTCGGAGTGTATACATTCCTAAAATTCGCCAAATCAATATTTAGAATTTCCATTTTCTTTTTCACAATGTTGAGCGAGTCGTTGGAGACTATAAAAAGTAAATATCTTTCGCTGAGCATTTTTAGTAACCCAGGCGAAAGTGTGCGAATCGGCGATTTTTTAGGAATAAAAGGATTTTTTGAACAATAATCGAGATATCTTGTGTATGAAAGACCAAGCGAAAAACACTCGGCACTGAAAAAGCGCTTGCGAAATGCGGGCGGAACCCCGATATAACCGGACTTTGTTAGTAATTCGTGCGCAACTTTATAAGGTGTGTGTTTGAGTTCCGCGACCATTTTTGTCAAATACTCGTCGTATTCAGAGGAAAAGGTCGGCGCAGAGTACAAAACTCCGTCAAAATCGAACACAATCGCGCGAATGTCCTCATAATCAAACACATAATCGCCAAATTCCCTCATTTTTTCTCCTTGATTTTAGTTAATTTTATTCCCTTTTTTGCTCACGCTTTTAAGATTTTAGTCAATTAAAAAATTTTTTAAAAAATTGACAAAATTTCTCAAAAAATATGGCATTTTGTCCGCAAAAATTCCAGTCAATTTCTCACTCAATTTCCGCAAAACAAAACGCCAAATAAACAATTCATAAAGTTTATTAATAGATGTCAATTAATTGTCAGATTTTTGCGACTTGCTCGATTTTTGCTTGGGCTCAGGCAGATTCACACTTTCCTTGAGACTCGCTAACAAGCTCGTAATGTTGGCAATGTCGGTCGGCACAATCAATTTTGTACTTTGCCCGTCAGCCACGGACGCGAGCGCCTCATATCCCTTGAGAGTCAAATACGCTTGGTCGGGTTTTGCCTCGATTATCAACTTAATGGCGTCCGCAGTACCCTCAGCCTCTTTGATGAGAGCCAGCCTTTTTGCCTCGGCGCGCAAAACTTCCGCCTCTTTTTCTCCCTCGGCAACCAAGATGTTACTGCGTTTTTCTCCCTCGGCTTTTAAAATCGCTTCACGACGCTCACGCTCGGCGCGCATTTGCTTTTCCATCGCCTGTTGAATGTCTTTTGGTGGTAAAATATTTTTCAGCTCAACGCGGTTAATCTTAATTCCCCACGCGTCAGTCGCCTCATCGAGAACGTTGCGCATTTTAGTATTAATAGTGTCGCGCGATGTAAGTGTGCTGTCGAGTTCGAGTTCGCCGACCAAATTACGCAAAGTCGTCGCGGTCAGATTTTCAATTGCATAAATTGGGTGCTCTACCCCATAAGTGTAAAGTTTGGGGTCGGTAACCTGGTAATAAACCACGGTGTCAATTTGCATTGTAACATTATCTTTTGTGATAACTGGCTGAGGCTTAAAGTCCTTGACTTGCTCTTTAAGGCTAATTGGACTGCTCGCCATACGCTCGAAAAACGGAATAATAAAGTGAATTCCAGTCTCGAGAACTCTATTAAATTTCCCCACACGCTCAATCACGATGGCGGTGGATTGGTGTACGATTTTGATGCTAAAGCCGAGAATTATAAACGCAACAACGGCAATAACAATCAAAGCAATCAAAGC
>CAVFEX010000056.1:3167-5280 GCA_963621495.1 bacterium | reverse complement strand
GATTATCAGTGGTCCATAATATTTAATTATGTCTATGACATTCATCAGGGTGCCATTTGTGATAAACTCCCACTTTAGATTAATTGCAAAAAGTGCATACGCGAGTAGTACGACGAACGCCAATATTTTGTTTACGACGCTCAAAATTTTACTCAAAACCTGTCCAATCATTATTAAACCTCCAAAATCAATTCATTATATTATAAGCATAAAATCTCAAAAACGCAAACAAATTTATTTAATTTACTAGAATTTGGCGTATAAAAATTAGAAAAACACTCAACAGGACGCCAAAAGGTTGGCTTTTTATTGAGTTTTATATAAAAATTAAACATAATATGCCCTTGTGTACAATTATTTAATTTTATATTTTTGACAGAACTCAGCAAGTTGTCAAATGAATTTAGCTACAAATATTTCAAAAATCAAACGTAATATAAAATTCTTGCAAAAAATTATGCAAAGTGCTATAATAAAAGACGAACTTAAATAGTTTATTTGTAATTGGAGAAGAAAAGATGAATAAAAAACAAATTGTTTCGCGTTTTGCGCCTAGTCCCACGGGCTATATGCATATTGGGAACTTGCGCACCGCTCTATATGCGTATCTGACGGCGAGGTCGAGCGGGGGCAAATTTATCCTAAGAATTGAGGACACGGACCGCGCAAGATTTGTTGAGGGCGCGGAGCAGGTCATTATTGATACTCTGCATACAGTCGGGCTCGAATATGACGAGGGCCCAGATCGCGACGGCGGGCACGGGCCTTATAGACAGAGCGAGCGCAAGGAGATTTATCTAGAGTACGCTCGGCGCTTGATTGATGAGGGCAAGGCGTATTATTGCTTTTGTGAAAAAAAGGACCCGAATATTGAAAATGTAGCGACTGAGAATCAGTTACCCCAAGTGCCGTCCGAGGACCCTTGTAGAAATCTAGACGAAGCGGAAGTCCGCGCTAGGTTAGAGCGGGGCGACAGTTATGTAATTCGTCATAAAGTGAAAAAAGAGGGCACGACCGCGTTTTTTGACCACGTTTATGGCGAAATTTCTGTAGAAAATAAGATGCTTTGCGACATAATTCTCATTAAGTCTGACGGAATGCCGACTTATAATTTTGCGCACGTGATTGATGACCATCTTATGGGGGTTACTCACGTTTTGCGTGGAAATGAATATGTGGTCAGCACACCGCAATATGTTCTGTTGCACGAGGATTTGGGTTTTGAGTTACCTGAATACTATCATTTGCCACTCATTATGGGGCAAGATGAGGCGGGAAATGTGAGTAAACTTTCCAAGCGCCACGGGGCGGTGTCGTTTGCTGATTTGACTAAATCGGGGTATCTACCTCAAGCGATTGTCAACTACATAGCGCTACTCGGTTGGCACCCAGGGGACAGCGACCAAGAAATTTATTCGCTAAAAGAACTCGAAAAAGTCTTTGACCTAAAGGATATTCGGAAGTCGGCTTCGATTTTTGACTATGACAAACTCAAGTGGCTGAACAGTCAGTATATTCTCAAAATGTCGCCTGCTGAATTTAGTAGTGTCGCTATGCCGTACATTGAAAATACGTTGACCCACGGGGTGTATGATGTGGAAAAACTCTGCGAAATTTTGCAACCGCGTGTGCAGGTCTTGGGCGAAATTGCTGAAAAAATCGAGTTTTTTCAAGATTCGGGCGACTTTGATATACAACTACTTTTCAACGACAAGAAGAAAACCAACCCCGAAAACGCGAAAAGTATTTTATCGCGCGCGCTAAATATTTTATCTAATGTTGAGCTAAACGATTGGCACAATGACTTTTTGTATCAAAAGTTGGAGCAACTGTGTAATGAGTCGGGTTACAAACCTGTGTCCGTGATGTGGGTTATTAGAGTTGCGCTCTCGGGAAGAACGGTAACAGTGGGTGGGGCGACCGAAATTATGCAAATTTTGGGAAAATCAGAGACGTTGATTAGATTGCAAACCACGCTCAACCGTCTATAATTTTTACAGCAAATTTGTATATAGAGTAAAAATCTAAATATAATCATAAATAATGTCAGATTTTATTGATAAAATTCAATATAAAAAATCAAATAAAATTTAATTAAAATAAAGTTTTGGGA
>CAVFEX010000056.1:0-3157 GCA_963621495.1 bacterium | reverse complement strand
ATTGCAAAAAAAACGTAAAATTCCGACCGTGATAAAAAAATTTGCGTAAAAATTAAATTTAATTGTTGCCTGATTTTTAAAGGTTTCGCTAATAAATATTTTTTTAAAACGAAGAAAAAAATAAAAGAGCATATTGATTTTTGTGGCTGTGCCCATAAAAAATACAGTATGTTCTTTTATTATAAAATTCCCCAAATCATTGTAATAATTGTTACGACCGAGCCCAAGAAAATCGTGATATAATAGAAAAGATAATCTAACGAGTGAGGTTTGTTGTACTCGTCAAATTCGCTATTAATCATTGTATAGAGAGGGGTGCGATAAGTTTGCTGTTCGAGAAGTTCTTTTGAAATCGCGCCACGGTCGAGTTTTTGCTTGAGGTCCTGGGCGATAGCTTGATTGAATAGGTTAAACATAAACAATTTATCGCCGAAATTGATTTGGTCTGCCATAGGAGTATTCTGGGTGTCTTGATATAGTTTTTGGCAAAAAGCCTCAAAACGGCGAGTCTTGGCACGCGCATAGAATTGCACAAACAACATCATCAACAGCGCAAGTACGATAGACAGTATCAAGAAACTAACTATAATTCCCGAGGCGATATTCGAGGTTAAAAATGTCGCGAATCTCTCGAGCGCGTCTCCTAAATACCAGTTGTTTTTGCTGGCATAACTCATATAAACCGAGCAGAAATTAGATGTCGCGTGAATAATCATTGCTGGAAAAATGCTACGAGTAATCAAGGTAACGCTACCTAAAATCAAGCCCACTACAAAAGCGTAACCCGCCTGCGCAATATTAAGGTGCGCGAGTGCGAAAAGTAGGGCGGAAAACATAATTGCTCGAACTAGGCCGTTTGATTTTGTATTAGATAGAATTAGTCCGCGATGCGCAATTTCCTCGCCAAACCCGGGCAAAAAACTGGTGCTAATAATAGCAATTATAAAAGCTAACCAAGTAGGCAAACTAGTAGTCTGGGTTGTGCCACTACTAGGGTTGTATCCAAACAGCACAAGAATCGAGGACCAAAAACTCGACACAAAAATGATAATTACATAAACTAAAATTCCAGTAAGAATAGAATATATCACTGTCTTAAAGTCGATTTTTTTGAAAAAGAAATTGTCGGCAACTTGCCTAACTGTCTGGCGAGTGAGCCATTTGTATAAGAAAAATGGTAACATTGTCAGCACTAGAATTTGTATTATTACGCTAAATATCAAATCGTTGATAATTGGGTCAACCTCGGAAAATATCCCGCGCAACCAAAGTATTCGAAATGCGATAAATAGCAAAATACAAATAAAATACACTAACCCCGCATAAAAAATTCGCTTATTATTTATTATAAATTTCATAAAACTCCAAATCCACCTAAAATACTAATTACTAGACAAACCACTCCTAAAAGCACGGGCAAAAACCACATTTTTTGCCGAGATATGAGCGGAATTGTGGTATGACCATTTTCCTCCTTTTCCATGGCTGGTTCGTCAAAAAATTTTTTGAGCACTCGATACACAAAATATAATAAAATTGAGAAAATTATCAATCCGCCCACGCCCCACAGAATATCGGTCCAAACAAACACATATTCCTCAGTACTAAGGTAACCAATCAATAGCACGAGTACGTTGTTGACAAAATGCATAATTACACATAGCCAAATGTTACGCGTAAAATATGCAACCAGTCCCAGAGCAATTCCCAGCAAAAACGTGTACGGAATTTGTAACAAATTCATATGCATAATGCTAAAAAATAATGCACTCATTCCTACTGATACTTTTATGCCATACGATCTAAGGCCTTGTAAAATTACGCCACGGAATAGTATTTCTTCACATACTGCGGGGAGTAGGGCAAAGACTAAAATTCCGAGCAAAAGCATACCGACACTATTCAGCTCAAAAGGGAGTTTGGGAACCTTGTAACCCGAGTCTTGTATCAACGCTTGCCAGCAATTAATAATCGGGTTAAGCAAAAAGAGTACGCACCCGCCCAGCACGATAGCCCCTACATATACCCAAATCGGCGATTTTGTCCGAGCGCCTATACCTGTAACCAGGTTGACTCGCGCGCGCTTGGCTATACAAATGGCCACGACAAAAAATCCCAATTCTGTCCCGACTGTCGCCAGAGTCAAAAATACGCTATCTTTGAGTAATACGCTAATTTCAATTCCGCCAGCCTTGGAAATAATTATTGCTAATAGTGAAAACACTAACGAAATTGCAATCGGCGCAATTATTGCCCATTCGCAACCTAAAATGCTGTTTTTGTTTTTATTTTTTTCTCGTTGCATATTAACCTCATTTATTGCTAACTAAATTATAGCACATTTTGTTTTACTAAACAATAATTTGGTCGCATTTAGTTTAAAAAAGTCGAATTAGATTTATTAAAACGCCGTGTAAAAATCAATTTAATTATATAATAAACGATAGTCAGCGCAAAAATTATTGCCATAATTATGAGTACCAAATCAATAAATTCGGCAAAAAGCCAGCAGAATAGCGCGATAAAACCGCATTCTACTATGTTGGCTAAAATGAGAGTAATCACGCTCTCAAAAAACTTTAGCCCTAGTAGGCTACATAGCGCCCCCGCACTCCAAGTCCCCGTAAAAGGCAGGGGAATTGCGCAAAACAAAAACACCAAAAAGCACTTTGACAAGCGAAAATGCTCCGTTTTTTTGTTACTAGGAGCGTTGAATTCAATTTTTTGGCGCTCATTTTTATTGAAGGCTTTTTTGATATTTTGTGAGTTGTGTTTGCGGAATTTTATAAATTTTGTATTTGAAAATTGCAAAAGCAACATATCGGCTTTGTGCTCAAAATAATCAAAAAATTTGGCAAACGGGCGAATTTTTTTTAATAATTTTTTGAGCGGGATAAAGATAGCAACGACTAAAAAACACGCCAGTATCCCGCCTATTATTATAGCGATTAGACTCTGTTCAATGCCTAATGCATTGTCGCTCCAAAGGGCAGTGCTCATAGCAAAAGGCATCGCTCCGCGTGGCTCAATTGCGGGTAGCATCGCAAGAGTTATAGCAATTAAAAATACTAAAGTACTACTCATTATTTCTCCTTGGGTATTATTATAGTATTGTTATCTATTTAATAATAGAACCGAGCAAAATACATTATTTGTC
>CAVFEX010000055.1:0-5393 GCA_963621495.1 bacterium | reverse complement strand
AGGTTGAGTACCACGTGATTACTCCGCCAGAAAATGAAGATGAGCTTAGTTTGGAAAAAACTCAGAAAACACTAAAACAGCATACTGACCCTAGGTATGAGGCTATCTTGACGCAAAATTTGGAGTTTTTGTATCCATATCGGGAGTGTACTACGCTTGCGCTCAGCAACTCAGTTACTGCACTCAATAATTTAGGGAATTTTAACTCGCAAGAGGAAAATGAGGGGCTCTGTCGCGAGACTGTGAGCGAACATGATAATGTGGATACCCAAGTCGGAATAGCTTTTCACAAGGCAATGCAAATTATAGATTTTAATTTAAAGAGCGAAGAAGATGTGAAGCAATTCTTGAAAGAAAAAATGGCTAGTGATGAATTAAACTTGATAAATTGTGGCAAGATATTTCAGGCTATTTGCGCGTTGAGGCCTATAATTAGTGGAGCAAAAATTTTGCGCGAACAAGAATTTATAATGAAAGTTCCGCTCAATGAATTAGTCGAAACAAGGGTAACTGATTTAGTGTTGGTGCAGGGTGTAATTGATTTGTTGATAATAAAAGACGACCAAATAATTATCATAGATTACAAGACCACCAACTCTAAAAATCTAGAAAAAACGGCTAAAAAATATTTAACACAGTTGCGTTGTTATCAAAAAGCGGTTGAGGAAATTTATTTTCGACCAGTAAAACAAAAATTTCTTTACTTTTTTTTGCAAGAACGCTTAATATTAATTGACAACGATTGCTAAGTTTTTGTATAATGATATTGCAAAGATAGCAAGCTTTGTGAAAAATAGGAGTTTATTATGATTTCATTATTAGGTGCAGAAACCGCCTTGGATACCATTGTAGGTTTTTTTAAGGGTATTGTATCTGGCTTGAATTTAGACGCCCTGATGTTTATTTCGGTCGGTGTGTTGGCGGTAATTTTGGTCGTAGCGACTTTTCGCCTTGTGTGGAGCTATGAGGGGAGAGCGATTCGGCAAATGCATAGAATTAATAAATATTTAAAGACGAACCCCAAGATAAACGACGCGAATCTTGTGGAGTTTCACAGTAAGATGCGTAAATTGCCACGCAGATTTAGAGATAGGTGGCAACTGTTTATGTTGGAGCGCGAGGGTAGTCCTAGTCGCTATATGACTGTAGAATATTGTGTCAAGCGTCCACTCTACAACAGCGCATACAAATCTGTACGCAAGCAGATTATTTATTCAACTATTATTATAATGATTTTATCGTTTATTCTTTCGGTTACGTATTTGTCAATTGATAGTGGGGCGCAGTTTTTAAACGTTTCCTTATTGTTGCAGTTTTTAACTGTACCACTGATAGTTGGCTTATTCGGTTGTGTGTATTGTATGATAATTCAATTAAGATACACAGTGATAACTAATAGTTTTTATGACGAGTTTAATGACTTTATGCGCAATATTGACAAATGTACCAACGCTATGCCTGATTATGTAGACTACGAATTATTGTTTACTCAGAAAGAAATTAATGCAGGCATACCGGTTTTGCGTGAATATTTGGAGAAGCGTGCCCTCGAGGAACAGCGTTTACTCGAAAAAGCGAAAAAAGAAGATGCAAATCATAGCCCGTACAATTTTTCCGACCTTGGTATCAACGGTGCGCAGTTGATTGAACGCGCAGTCAATGAGAGTGAGAAATTCTTGTTAAACAAGATTCAAATCCAGCAAGAAATTACTGATTTGGAAAAACAGTTGCAAAAAACCGAAGCAAACAAAGAGGATATTGAGCGCGAGGCAAACAGGAAATTGCAAGCCATCAAAGAGAACCTCGAGAGATTGGATAAGGCGATGGCAGAAACAACTAACCGTGTGGAGATAAACTACAACAGGCGTCAGGCTACTGAAGAGATGAACAAAAAGGCAAAACTTGAAAAAGATCTTGAGAATATGCTCAACAAAGAGCAAGTCCAAATCGACGCACTTAATGTGGAAATTCAAAAACGCAAAGAGGTTGTCGAGGCCAACAAGACCGAAGTTGAGAATGCTCTCAAGTCTGAGTATGATACCTTTGCTACAAAAGTTTATCAAGAACTTACTGATAAAATTACTCGCGACAACTCAGAGCAAATGCGCGATCTTGAGATGGTTATTGCAAGGTTAAAAGCAAAAGTTCAAGAGTACAACAAGGACATAGAAAAACGCGACAATTTAGTAGAAGCCCGCTCTGTCGAGGTTGAGAATTTGCGCTATGAATTGCGCAAAGCCAAGACCATAATCAAGGATATGAATAAAAAACGCGGTAAAAATGCCATAAATGTTGATGAAATTATCAAAGAGCCAGAACATTATGACCCTAAAGAATCAATAAAAGAGGCTGACAAAGACCAAGAGAAAGATGTTACTGGAACTGATTCCAAGAGTGCAGGAGACGTGTTCGTAGAGGAGACCTCCTCTGCACTAGGCTCAGAAAATCAAGGGGAATTTGTACAGGAAAATGCTGATTTAGGAGAATTTGTTGCACCAAATGAGCAAGAAACTGTAGATTATTTTGATAACAATAGTGTACAACAGTTTGACGCACAACCTGAGTTTGTAGGCAATCAAGAATATCAGCAACCGATTGACGCAAACAACGCGCAATTCGGCGAAGATTATAATATGCAATACGCTCCTTATAGTGAGAACGTAGGGGATACATACGCGCAGGAATTTGCGCCCCAGGACCAATATGTAGCGGACGAGTATGCGCAAAATGTTGATGCAAACTATCAGCCACAAGTCCAAGAGGTTCAAAATAGTGATGAGTTTGTGCAAGAGGAACTCGATAACTCTATAAAAAACAGTGTAGCACAAAACAATGTGGAAAATGTTTCTAGTGATGTGATGAATAGTGAAACCTCGGATAAAAAATCTGGCAAAATCAAGAACAAAAAAGCAATAAAGCTCGCAAAAAATGTCATTAACTCATCTAAAGGAACTGAAAATGCTGACATTATAGAAAAAGTAGCCACCACGACTCAAGAAGAACCTCAAGAGGAAAAGGCGGAAGAAAATCAAGCAACCGAAGAGGTAAAAGGCAAAATCCAAGAAAATCAAGAAGCGCTAGATGATGTAAAATCGACTGTAGATGATTTGAAAAAAGAGATTGCCAAAATTAATAAGGAGCGTGAGTCCGAGAAGAATTCTCAAGAAGAGAAAAAAGCGATAGTAACCGATGAGTTGGAAGCTCTCCAAAAGCAGATTAATGCAGAAAACGAGAGATTGAAAAAGCAACAAGAGGAGTTGCGGGCGCAGATTGATGAGACGCTCAGGACTATGGAAAAGGCAAATAATGCTAGCAAGGCGGAACGGACTCGTAATATTAAGAAAATTAAAACATTGATTGCGCAACTCAAACAAGAGGCAATTGCAGCGAAAGAGCGTGGTGCTAGCAAGGCGGAGATTAATAAAATTAACAAGTCCGCTGCTGAATTAGTCAAAGTTATCGCTGATTATCAGGCTAATACAAATAATTTGAGTGTTGAAAGAGGCTCGTAAAAGCTAAAAAAATGTAAAAAAGTCATAAAAAAATGACTTTTTTATTTGTTTTTTTGAAAATCTGCGTATTTAATTGTCAATTTAATATTTTTGGTTTATAATAGGTGTAATATTTAAACGAGGTATGGTTATGGGTATCGGTGCGATAATTGGTGTGATTTTGAGTTGTATAGTTTTAATAGGTGGTCTGTTTTTGATTTGGTGGTTTATGTCGATGTATCAAGTTATTATGCAGAAAAAAAACAATGCCGACCAGTCTTTGTCTGAATTAAATGCACTTTTGAAAACTAGGTATCAAGATATTTCTAGTTTTATAGATAAATGCAATAAGATTTGCGATGATGAAATCAAGGATAAGTTAATTGAAAATAGAAATTCCGCTATGGCTAGCACGACTACATTGGAACAATTTAATAACGAGGCAAGCTTAGATAGTATAATAGAAGCTGTTCTGGCTAGTTTTTCAGCAAAAAAAGACGAACTGACTCCTTCTGAGCGAGAAATTTGTGAAAAAATGCAAAAAAATCAAGAATTTATCGCAAGAAATCGGCAATTTTATAATTCAGTGGCACAAGAATATAACCATAATCTAAAATCAGTGCCAGGGAGATTTTGGTCTAGTATGCGAAAATTACAGCCAATGCCCATATTTAATTTTGAAAATTAATGCTTTTTACCCTCACTTTTGTGAGGGTTTTTCGTCATATTTTAATTGGTGCTAAAATAAAATAAGGTATGATAAAAATTGTAAATCAAAAAAATGTAAATGATTTTTTGTACACGTGCGTTTCGGGTGATACATTGGAAAATATCGCCAGTAGATTTGGGACTAGCGTAGTGGAAATTCAAAAAGCAAATCCGCTACTAACTAGTGTGTATAACGGTTGTATGATATTGCTCACAAATTTGGGTAAAACTCGAGTAATCGTTCAGCCAATGCAGACTTTAGATGACATCGCGAAACAAAATAACACGACAGTTGAATCAATAAAAATGCTCAATAATTTGAAATCTGATCGGTTGTTTGTTGGTATGCAACTGCTGATTGAGGACAAAAATGGTAGTATCTAAGTAATTTTAGGGTAATTTATGCAAAAAAGTAGGAGATTGGCGTGTCAAAAACTTTGTTTCAGTCTGTATTAATCATTGCTGGATTTTCCGTCCTAATTCGCTTTTTGGGCTTTTTATTCAGAATTTATTTATCTCGCGAACTTGGGGCGGAACTTTTGGGCGTTTATCAAGTTGCTTTTAGTGTTTTTATGGTGCTAATTGTGATTGTGAGTAGCGGAATTCCGTTGGCGGTTTCAAAATCTGTAGCAAAATTTGGTGTGTGTGGCGACAGAAAAAAGAGTGGCTCGATGGTTGCCAGCGCGCTAGTTATTGGCGTCAGTGTCGCTGTTTTGTTGTGTGGAATAGTGCTAATTTTTTATCAATATATCGGGGCAATGTTTGCTGATGTTAGATGTATTTATATTTTAATAAGTCTGTTGCCAGCGGTTGTATGCAGTGCTGTTTATTCCGCTTTTCGGGGGGCATTATGGGGTCAACAAGATTATTTAAATGTGAGCCTTGCTGAATTTATTGAGCAGGTTTTTAGAATTTCCGTGTTTGCTATTATGGCAGAATGTATTTTTCGTTCACTAGATGGCGCGATTGTTGCGGGTGTTTCTATGTCGATTGCGTGCGTTCTGAGTGCAACTTTTGTTGTAATTGTGTATTTTTGCAAAGGAAATCGTCTTTTTTCTCCCAAAACTAGTTATCAAGAGTTGATGCGGAGCGCAGCTCCTGTAACTGGTGTGCGGGTTGCGAGTAGTTTAATTCAGCCTATTATTGCGGTACTGTTTCCCGCGATGCTGGTTCTCGCAGGTTACACTAGTGAAC
>CAVFEX010000054.1:0-5439 GCA_963621495.1 bacterium | reverse complement strand
GGTGGTGAAATCAACGAAATTTTAAGGTAAAGCAACTTATAAAACTCACCCCATATACCCAAAAATCATAAAACAACTGAAGTTTTATTAATGGTAAAACAAAAAAACACCCGAGCAGGTGTTTTTTTGTTGTTGTTAGATTAAAGCACGCAATTTTGCAACGGCTTCATCATATTCTTTACCTTCTTTGCTTTTAATGATTATATGCTTTGACAACCTCCAACCGTTAGATTGTGGTGAGTCTAATTTGATACCATTTTCAGCGTTTAATGTGTGAATATCAATGTAGTCAGACCTAAAATGTATTTCTGCAAACAAAACACCCTTGCCATTATTCTCCACCCCTCTAATCTTCCAACCAACATAAGAGTAACTACCTGTTCCATATTTTTCGATGTCCTTACTATTACCGCATACATCTTTGTCTAATTTTTTGTAAATCTCAATAAGATAATCATTGATAGGGTGTACTCTGCTTTTTAATTCTGCAGGTACATTTTCTTGTGCAAAAAACTCCTCTACTGTTATATTGTCCCTTCGTTGCAATTTTCTTTTTAATTCCATATTCTTTCTCCTTTGATTTATATGTTTATATTATACACCTTGTTTTTGATTTTTACAACGCTTTTTGCAATTTTTTTTGTATAACTTTTGCTACCTAATTTTTGAATTTTGTGAAACAAAGTATACAAAACACCAATTTTCATAATAATCAGTGTTTTTTTGTATTTTCAAAGTGAATTTTATTTTACTAAATTTACTTTTTATATAATTCCCGATATTTTAATACATACTTAAATTTCAAATAGTATTTTACATTAACAGATTGCCGTCGTCCGTTTCGATAACTTTGAGTAGATTTACCTGCTTACCTGACTTTGCGTCAACATATATATAATAAGTCGCGCCGTCCTGCACACACATAAATTCATAACACAGTGTTTCACCGACATATTCATTTGGCATAATGCAGAGTTGTGTCGTACGAATATCCATATCGCTAGATATTGCTTTTTGGGCATTATCAGCAGAAATTTGAGCAGTTAAATCAGTGCGGGTTACGTGATTGTATGCCCAACTTTTCGCCTCCCAGCCTACAATTTGCCCTGTATCGAGAGCGATTTTTGCTTTGATTAAATCAGGATAAATTACTACATTATTGACAACGGGTGTCAAATTGACATAAGCAAACCCCTGGCTCGTGGCGCTCCACACTGCCTTTAGCTCGCTAAATCCAAGGTTTTTAGCAAAATTCTGCGCAATAGAGCGACACTCGTCCTCAGTTTTTTGAGACTTACCAGGCTCGTACGCGCTATTTAATTGTAGTAAAATTCCACCACGAATTGACACTTGAGCATAAAATTCCTCTTCGCCATTTGTCAAACTAAAGTTAAACGTGTCAAAGTCTCCCCCCTTGCTCGTGCCTGTCATTTTTACTTCAAAATCTGGAAACCACGACTTGACTTTGTTGATTGCGTCCTCGCTATTAACCTCGGTCGTAGGCAGTCCCTTTATCTCCTTGTTGGTGGTGGATTCGCTAAAAGGCCCATCATATATCAACTGCGGGTAGTCCACAATTTCATTGTTTAACCCGCTAAATTCACCGTTGAACCTACTATTATAATAATTCGGGTCAGCAATATTGTCGACAATTAAATATCCACCAGCTATCATTACCGAAAGTCGATTTAACTCATATTTGATATCCTGACTCGCCATATGCATACTATCTATTTGCTCCAAGTCGTCTAGACTAAGCGCTTGACTTTTTGCCAAATTTTGCTGTAAAATCAAAGAATATCCACTCAACTGATTGACAAATTTTATGGTGTCATTGATTGAATTATGCTCTATTGGCAAAGTCGCAATGTTATCTTGTGCGGTATTTGCGAGTGCCACCAGACTCCCAAGATAACGTTCTTGTACCTCCGCATCAGTACTGTTTTTTAGTTTGGCGAGATTCGACTCAATATTGTTTATGTTGTCGGTTAACTCATACAAATTTCTCTCATACACATACTCTAACTGATTTTTATACTGTCCGAGCGCGTTGGTAGTCATACCGAGACTAATTCCAGTCCAAGTTATCGCCCCTACAAAAAGCACCCCGCAGAGCGAAAGAGTGATGATTTTCCATAATTTTTTGGTCATTATTTGCTCCTTTTTTAGCATTTATAGTGCAAAATTGTGCTTCCCAATTGTTACGACGACTTTTCTAGACCATATCCAACTACTCGTCGCCGTGCTAGGGTTGTAGTAATAAATACAACCATATGTCGGGTCCCAACCGTTGAGAGCGTCGCGCGCAGCCTTGTAAGAAGTGCTATTCGGCTCCAAATTTATTTGCCCGTCAGCGACCGCAGTAAAGGCATAAGGCTGATAAATCACTCCATAAATCGTGTTTGGGAACTTGCTACTTTTTACACGATTTAGAATAACCGCTCCTACCGCCACTTGCCCCGCATACGGCTCTCCTCGCGCCTCGGCATGTATACATTTTGCTAGTAGGTATAGGTCGTTATTAGACTGACTAGACAAATTCAGCCCCATAGCTTTTGCAGTCTTGCTCCCCACAATTCCATCAGCAGTTAACCCGTTTTTCTTTTGGAATTTTATGACTGCGGACTTGGTCTTGGAGCCATATATTCCGTCAACCGCTCCCGTGTAATACCCCCAATTCTTAAGTTTTGTCTGGACAGACCGAATTTGCGTGGTAGTTAGCCCAGTCTCAACTACGGCTTCGCTCTCAAAACTATATTCAGAGACACTTAGCCCAATTATGCCGACACCAACGATCAGCAATAGACATAATACCAATCCTGTTGCTTTTATTAATTTTTTACTCATTTTATCCTCCAAAGAAATTTTTGATTATCTCCAAAATTTTTGAGCGATATGTTATTCCCTCACTGCCATCCTCGGTCGCTACAAAGCATAATGGCGGATAAACCACGCACCACCAGTTATTACCACTGCCCGACCCAAGATTTACTATAAGGCTATCATATTCCCCGCTTTCTAGCACTACATCATCATAACAGCGCGTAGGGAAATATTCACTCGCCAAATTCGCATCAGCACTGTAATTATATCCCTCCTGCTCCAAAATTAAACTTGCTTTTTTACTAATATTATCCAAGTTTTCTTTTATCACAGAAACCGCTTGCGTCTTGGAATATACGGTAGAAAGTAACGGTGTAAGATATTCGACTAAACTATCTTTGACTACATACTTTACACGCTGGTCAATCTCATTATTGCTATTTGCCCTGATATGTATTCTCAAAAAACTCTCCGCCCCTAGTTCTGTCCCTGTCGCCTGTGCAGGCAAGAACAAAAATCCTATTAACAATACAAAAATTGTTATAGTTACACATAAAACTTGCTTGATATTCATTTTTTACCTCTTAAAAAGAGTATCGCCTCTTTTTTACAAATTAAACAATAATATAGTAAAAAGCACAAAAAACCTAGTAAAAACTAGGTTTTTTGTGCTTTATGCTAAGTATTATGCATTGCATAGTACTTATTAATCTACGATATTTTGACGATAAACTATCACTTTTTGTGGAGTAGTAATTGGAAATTGTAAGTTTGGATTTTGCTCCATTAAAATGGAGCCAGGTACCAGCAACATTTTACTAGCGTCCCATAGAGTCTCTGCTTGAGGGATAATATAGTAACCCAGCGCAACATTATTTTGATTGCGTTTTTCGCCCAAAGTTATGTCAGAGAGAATCTGCTGAGTCTCAATATTAACTACCACAATATATAGCGAAATTTCTGCTAACAAGTCAATTTCTTTTGCACGTTTGTTGCGTGCTTCAAGTTCGCGTGGTGTTGAGTAAACTCTAAGACTAGAGTTTTGAGTAATTGATTCATTTTTTACAGTAATTTCAAACGGAATTTCGGCGAGCACTGATTCGATACTTCCCTCATCATTATCTAGTTTGTACACTACATCACACACAAGTCGACCAACAATATTGGCACTTCCGTCCGCACATGCGACCGAACTGATACTTACATTACCTTCACCCACGCACAAAATTTTTTCAATTCTGCTAGACTCATCTCCGAGATTAATGTTACCATCTATTTTCTCAGTTGTACAAAAATTTGTAGTATACTGCTCTAAAAAATCAGAAAACTTGCTATTGAGACTATACCGCGGACAAAAAGCATCGACCACAGCATCTATTGATT
Organism: bacterium; assembly: GCA_963621495.1. Taxonomy (GTDB): domain Bacteria; phylum Bacillota; class Clostridia; order Christensenellales; family UBA1242; genus UBA7867. The sequence goes on along the minus strand of CAVFEX010000054.1, from coordinate 1,233 downwards.
TTGCTTGACCAATAATGAGGTTGGTTTTGATTTTGTTATCTAGCACGACTGTCCCTTTTGCACTGTTAATTTCACCAGTCAGTTCAAAACTTGTGCTGACATTTTCTAAATTCGCATTAACAAAATCGCTAATAACAACCCCGTTTGCCAAAATTTCGTGCGTGAATTCCTGAATATAATGATGGTTTTTGAGTTTCGGCTCTTCATCTGCAGTTAGATAAATCATATTACAATAAATTTCGCCTTGTAAAACAATTATATCGTTGCCCGCCTCAACTTGCCTAAGCGCGGTAGTCGCATCGATACTCAAAATACTAGAGATAGACTGTGGCAAATCGAGTTCGACACTCAAATCAAATTCTTGCGAATTCGCTGAAATTATGTCAATATAATTGATTGTATCCATTTTTTGCTCAGCAATGGGGTCGACATTATCTAAAAACTGCACTGTGTTTTGAGTAATTAAAACAGGGCAAACAGCGACGACTGCCGTAAAACTAATCATATTTTCCGAAGCCTGCACATTACTGGTATTTTGAATTTTTGCCGTTGCGAGTAGTTGACTATCTGTCGCAATCAATGTATTAATTATCGGCACGCTAAACGAGGTTGTGGTAGCAAGATTATTAAAAGTCCCATCTACGTTCTGCACCAAAACGTTGGAACGAATTTTTCCCTCAATTTGCGCACTGCCAGTATTTGTAATAATTGAGTCGACGCACGCTTTATTAGTAATCGAGATTACTCTACTTATTGTATTCCCGCCCGAGCTGATGTTGACAACTATAGGCACTGTCTCTTCGTTTAGAGATTTGGAATAATTGACTTGCAAATCTTTTTTTGTTGGTTCAAATGGCATATTTTCCTCCCAAATAATATTGGAATAATATATTTAGAGTAAGTTAAAAATATACCGAATTTATTTTTTTATTGCAATTTTTACATCACCGCAAAGCACATCACAAAAACTGTAACTTTGCTTTTTGGGTTGAGAATACACCTCAACCAAGTCTCTCATTTTACTGTCTTTCTGCAAAACCGAATCTCTAACTTTTCGCTCGCTAGTAACACTTACAACAAAAACGCTGTTGTAAATATCCTCGACAACACCTTCGTAATTTACCAATTTTTTACGCCCGAGGTTGACCTGCATTTTAATATTCTGCCCTTTTAACCTCTCGATATCGCGTTTGACTATATCCAAACTTTTTGTTATTTTGCGCATACACACCC
>CAVFEX010000053.1:0-5655 GCA_963621495.1 bacterium | reverse complement strand
GTTAACACCACTTTGCTCTACCTCTGTCATAGTAAAATTCGAATCAGCTGAATTTGAAATCTGATACTGTGAATTACAGAGTTCAGGATATCTAAAGGAGTAATTCGACTGCGAAATTACCGAATCAGGAACGTGGCTAGCACCGGTTGTGCCATACCCCGCCAAAAAGTACTGGCACTCGCTATCTTCTTTCCCAGAATCCATTGTGGTATCAATCAAATACCAAACGTCGCCCACTAATACATAGTTCCACATATGCAACTCAGACAGAGACAACTCATTTTTGCTATCATATTCATTGTACATACCAACAACGGACACGCAAGGTATATCCAACTCGTCCATAATGATTTTGAAACTACGTGCATATGACTCGCACACACCCTCACGAGTAACCAAAGCATACGGATTGCGAACATAGTTGATATTGGCGTCATTGCAAGTTAATTCCGTCGCATATGAAATTTGCCCACGGACAAAATCATAAACTAATCTAATCTTTTTTATAGTGTCAGTCTCTGCTTTTGCACTTGTCAATAACTCACTGTATGTCGTTTTAACATTAGTACACGCAGTCTCTACTTTTTCGACCGATTCAAAAGCTACACCGCCCGCTATATACGAATCTCCCCTACCCGTACCCAAAAAAGCATAGTTTTTGCCCGATTTAGAAAGAGTACGAATTGACATTTTGTCAAAATTTACATAGAAAACCTCGGGGTGGTCGAGATAAAACGCATCACGCCCCGCACCAAAAGCATATAGCAATGTCATCGAATTATTTGCATAGGTATCAACATCGTTTTGAGACAAGAACCCAGTATTTACCAAATCAATTGACACATTACCGCTCTTAAGATCGCCGTCCTTCCACATTTTTTCGATAGCACGATAAAATTTTTGCTCTAGTCTACTATCGTTGCGAATTAATTGTTCATAGTAGTATTCTGTGGCATCAATACTAGCACTATATTCCGCCCCGACCGAATTCCGTTCTGATTTGTCCAAACTGCCAACAAAGACGCCGACGGAAAAGAATAATGCTACAACAGCACAAATAGTCATCAAAAATGCACAACATTTGCGTATACCCATTAGTTTCATACTCCACCTCTCATAGTTTTGCATATATGATACCATTTTTTAGCAAATTTCTCAACAAATTTTGCACACATTTTTTGATTTTACACTTATTATATAATTTGTAAAATTTTGACCAAAATTTTTTATTATCCCAGCGCCTCTAGCACAACAGACCCATCTAACCACGACACAATAAAACTCGCTAATTTCTTGTGCGTAACCGATTCAAAAGCCTCGATTAAGTCGCTCGGGTTGGCTACTTTGAATTGATTTTTTGCGTAAAAATAACTAAGAGATTTTTGCATTTTACTATCCCCAATTAGGTCGTTTATGCTATCAAACATTAATACACCTTTTACATAAGTTAGATAAACATATTCTGTCTCTGTATTAAATTTGTGGATATTTCTATTCATACTGGTATCTAATGTATCATACACGTCCCTATAGACATCGCAAAATAGTAAATAACTACTGAGCGCTTCGCCCAAAACCTGTCTGCTAGTCCGTCCATAAGAGGGATTTTTATCATAAAAAAGTGCAGTCGAGTACTCTGCCAACCCCTCATCAATCCACGCATATTCACATTCATTGTTACCCACCACGCCATACCACCATTGGTGCGCGATTTCGTGAACTATGGCATTACGATACTCACTATCAATATCGAGTTCGCTAGAAATATAGACAATAGTTGGATATTCCATTCCGCCCTGGCAAAAATCTGCCTTGACTACCCGCAAATTATCATATGGGTACTCGCCAAACATCTCGCAAAAAGTCCGCAACGAATCTACAGCAACAGCTAAATTACTCTCCGCATTGTTATCGTCAAAATAATAGTAACTTACAGTTTTATCGCCTACGCTTTGCGAGATTAATTGAAATTTTTCGCTAAACACTAGGGCAAAATCGCGCATAATTTTATCTTGATATACACTCGTTTTGATACCATCTTGCGTTTTTTCACTTACCAAATTCCCAGCACTCGCAAGTATCAGATTTTCGGGATATTGTACACTTACCGAGTAATTTGCGACCTCACTATAAAAAGGGTCGCCATTTGAAGAATAGCCGTCCGTTACAAAACTGCCGTTTTCAAACACGCACGCAACTGGATACCAATTCCCCAAATTTAGCGTATTTTCGCCATATCCAAATCTATGATTGCAGTTTGGTATTTTTAAGCTAAAATTTATAGAAACCTCCGCCCAAGCACCACTCTTGAGCGTGGAATTTAGAGGAACAATGAGCAAATTTTTGTCCTCGCCACCAATTTCAAAATCGATATTCTCGCCATTAACTGCCACCGAATTAATAATAATTAGCCCCTCACTAAATCCAAAAGGGTAGACTTTTGCTTTTTGAGACTCACTAACTGCTCTATAGCACCCTGCATCTGCCCGAAAAGCGTTTGGATATAGGTGGAATTTTAATTCGCCAAAATCTGCCGTACTATTGTTATGATAATCAATCTGCATATTAGCCGTCAAAGTTTTTGCCGAATAGTCGAGTTGCGCATCAATTTTGTACGAATTTGATTGGCTCACCAGAGCCTCTATGTCGCCCCCCTTTAGAGCACAGCCCGAACTTAGTGCCCCTACAAAAAGAATCAAGACCATACAGCAAATTATATAAAATCTACGTTTCATTTATCACTCCAGAATTTTTGTGATAATATATGCGGGGCGTCAAAACTAATATAACTAAAAATGCGTAAGACTAAATTAAACCACATTTCTCTATCAAAAAACACTCCAAAAGACTCATAAAAAATTCAAAATAAAAAAACGACCCCTAGAGAGCGTATTCTAAAATCACACTCTAATAGAAGTCATTTTATTTTGTATTATCTATAAATATTAAATAATGCAGGATATTCTCCATCTGTCAAATTCCAAATAGCGGTATCAAACCCAGCGCCACGGCTGGTAAAAGTACTAATTTTTTTGCATTCTGCATCAGTACTCCTACCGTCATCACATTCACCCGTATTTGAATATTGACGAATGATAGAGTCAATTTTTGCGCTTTCGCTAGGAATATTGTCGTAGATGTTGTATACACAGTTTTCTACATAACCTGCATACTTCTCATTACCATACAACCAGCTCCTAGCCTGTCTAATCAAACTTGCGGACTCCCAATAAGCATCTCCAGCGCTAGTATCAAACGTTGCGCCCGAATAACAGTAACTTACCTTACCGCAGTTTGACTCGCTCTTGTATGTTATATAGGTAGCAAAACCAGCCATTTTTTCTCCAGACAATTTTGCGAGTGTATAACAGTTACTAACAGTACCACAAGAAACCATTCCACACAAACCACCGACATTTTGCCCCTCGATTGTGCCTGTAACATAACTTTGCGTAATGCCTGCATAATTTGATGCTGTAGTCTTGTTAGTCAACAATTCGTTCATATTAAACACTCCCGCCAAACCGCCGACATATTGCCCGCCGTCAATCTGGGCATAAGAAACTTTGCTTTTTTCAACAACGCCCTCATTGTAACCAGCTATGCCACCTGTAAATACATTTGCTACAGATTTAGCTATAACCACTCCTTTGAACTCGGTTGCAGAAATAATATACAAATTGTTACCAGCGATACCACCCGCACGGACACTAGCACTACTATTGTCTTTTACATATATTCCACCAGCGAAACTACTACTCTCTAGATATCCCATATTTGAGCCAACCACGCCACCTACTACCACGCTACCGCTACAATTCTTGACGGTTATATTGATGTCGCAGTGCAAATCGTATCCATATTTGTTCTGACCTAATGCACCCAATACGCCACCTACTACAACAGATGTCTTATTAGAAACAGTAATTCCATCAAATCCTACAGTACTAGAAGCAGTAATATTACTCTCTCTATTCACACTAGCAAGAGAAGAGTACATCGTATCATTGAGACTCCTGGCATCACAATAACCAATTAGAGCACCTACATAAACATTAGGCTCATTTGCGTCGTCTAACTCAATCTTGACTCCTTGGATATCCACGCCGTTGATGTATGCGTTCTTGCCAACATATCCAAACAAACCATAGTAGTCAACACCACAATCTACGATATATAGATTACAAATCTTAGCATCGCCCACCATAATAAATTTACCATTAAATGGACATTCTTTTGTACCAATTGGCTTCCACGCCCTAGTCATAATTACATCTTTTGTAATTATATAAGAGCCTGTATATTGTTTGCCATCATTATTCGCTAAATCTGCCTCAAATAGCGCCAAAAACTCGTCTTGCGTCATAGTCTCTGTTGGCGTAGGGGTTGGTGTAGGAGTTGGTGTAGGTGTTACAGAGGTACCATTGAAGATTTCCTCGTTTATTGCTACCGCATTGGACCTAATAATCGGATATCCACCATTTTCTCCAGCCTTAAAACCCCAAATCTTGTCAAAATTCCAAGTCCTATATTTACCCTCGCCGGAGTATGACACATAACCTAGAGTTTTGTCAATTGTAGCCCCCTCGGTATTCAATTTTTCAATTTCAACATCTGTGGCCACTTTTTTCATTTGGGTAGCCGTAAGACCTGTAGCAATGTATTCGCTGTCGCTGTAATCCCCGTACCCAATTCCAATTAATTTACCTTGAGCATCTTGTAAAAAATAGTTGCCGTAAATTCGATTGTAAGTTTTTTGTGTGTCAGTTGTAGGGTTCAAAATCACATCATTTGTTTCATCAATATTGATGTTATGACCAATAATTGCTCCGTATTTTGCTCCTGATTGTGCCCAATATTGCACAATTGAATAGTTGTTTATAACACTCGCTTTTGTGAATTCGCCACTAGGCATAATATCAGCTCTTGCGCTGTTAACTCCAACTATTCCGCCAACATACGCACCACTATTAGTTGATTTAACTTGAATTTCTGCATAGTTATTCATAACCAAACTATTGGCGCCATTGTTACAAACAATTCCCCCGACAAAACAAGCGTCTGTAACAATGCTACCGCTTACACTACAATACATTACTTTTGCAGAATAAATTTCGCTAGTGTAGCTATCCGCATTCAGCGAATCAATACCCAAAGAGAGTAAAACAATACCGGATACTTCAGCAGAAGAGTTGGTATCAGTTATAGACACATCATTGACATTTACAAACTGAACAGTACCACAGTTTACGATAACAAGTGGAGCAACTAACAAATACTTACCAGAAATTGTAACCTTATTCAGGTTTAATCTAGAAATCACACCCCCAGAGTTTAGAGCATAGAAAAGCCCAGCTGATTCACGCAAATAATCTATATCACTTAATGATCCATCAGGAATCGAACTTGCGCCCTCTTTTTTCATAGTAAAATTATTAATGCTGTGTCCATTACCATTATAGGTGCCTGAAAAATACTTTTCGTTGTCAAGGTCGCCTATAGGCTCCCAGTTATCTACATTCAACATATCAATATCAGCTACCTGAATGTAATTAGAATCTAGAGTGTATTTTTCCGTACGGCCGACATTTTTAAAATCGTCAAGGTTGCGCACAAAATAAGGATAACTCTGTGTACCATTACCCACACGAATTG
>CAVFEX010000052.1:0-5737 GCA_963621495.1 bacterium | reverse complement strand
CTTTTGCTTCGGATTTTAATTTTTCAAAATCGGCTTTTGCAGATTCGATAATTTTGTTTACTTCGGCATCAAGTTTTTTCTGAAACTCTGCTTTTGCCTTATTAAAATCTGCTTTTTTGGTGTTGTACTCTTCTACAGCCTTATTATAAGCATCTTTTGCCGTGTCGTAAATTGATTGGATAATCTGTTTTTCTGTTTCAGTTGTAGCGTTTTTGTACTGTTCTTGATATTCTTTCTCAGCTTCAGCCCATATTTTTTCTGCATTAGCAAAAAGTTTGTCAGCTTCGTCCATAACAGAATCCGCTGCAGCTAATAAACTGCTATATAATTCTGTAAATTTCCCCTCAACAGTGCTACGAGTAGCGATAGACATTTTCTCTAATTCAGCAGAAGATTGTTTTGTGTAGTCCAAAATCTCTTGAGTAGTCATATGAGCCAACTCTTTTGAGTTTACAACCATATTCTGAGCAAATGTCTTGACATCGTCAGACAATTTTGTAACAGCACCAGCATAGATACCATTGTCAGCAAAGTATCCGTTCACAGCATTTTTAACTTTGGTCTCCAAACTTTTGTAATTTTCTGACTTTTCAGCAGAAATTGTAACGGTAACTTTGTTCTTTTTACCAGTGTCTGTAGTCCCGTTCATCTTGTCCATCTGGGTTACAACTTTTGCAAACAACTCAGCAGCGTCTTCCGCTCTCATTCCAGTAAAATCAACAACTGCTAGCACCTCTTGTCCGCCTTCATTGAGGGCAACCTGCCCTACAACTTTGTTGTTGGCACCCAGCACAACTTGAACTTGAGGGTTCGTCTCCATAGTCATATAAGCCTTGGCTTCTTGATCACGATTGTTAAACACGATAAACAACACAACTACCGCAATTAGCACTGCAATCATAATGCCCAATACTATGTATTTTGCTTTGAAATTTACAGGCTTATTTTGCTTCGCTGGCTTATCGGCTTTGTTACTTTTTCCCATAATTTTTCTCCTTTTATAAATTATGCTTTTATTATAGCACAATATTTTATTAGAGACAACTAATTTTTATTAATACAAAATTGTTTATTTGTGTTTTATTTTAAATTACACAAAAGAGAGGAGTAACATTGCAAGACACCCTCCCACATTTTTAAATATGCCTAGTATTTTGTCCCTTTATTGTAAGAGAACAACCCGACTAACCCACCAATAAAATAATTCATAGTTATATAGAATAGCATATTAATTTAAAAAAAATTTAAAATTTTTGTTGACTTTTTTAAATTTTAGACGTAAAATATATTTTAGCTTTAGAACGACACACAGTTGGCAATTGCTGACGCAACGGTAGGGAGCTTTGCCCTATCGTTTTTGTTTTCTAAAACAAAAGGAAGTTAATTATGACAATCAAAACAAATACTAAAATTATCTTAATCGTTACTGCCCTTGCAGTATTTTTAGCAACCTTCAACGAGACTTTTCTTAACCTTGCTTTTAGCACAATTAGCAAGGACTGGGGAATTGATTTCTCCGTCGTGCAATGGTTAGCGACTGGATATATGTTAGGCGCATCAATTATGGTGCCGATTTCCGCCTTTGTATATCGGAGAATCCCTACAAAAATGCTATTTTTGGGCACAGTTTCGTTTTTTATCATTGGTAGCATAATTTGTGGGCTATCCACGAGTTTTGTTATGCTATTAATTGGTAGAATTATCCAAGCATTAGGCTCGGGGCTACTTATTCCTATAGCTATGAACGTGATTGTGGATATCGCCCCAAAAGAAAAGCTAGGCTCGTATATGGGCATAATGGGCGCAATGACCACCCTAGGTCCCTCGCTTAGCCTGGTAATTGCGGGCGCGCTATTGAGCGTCGCAGAATGGCACATACTATTCTGGGTATTTTGCGGGCTGAGCGTAATTCTATTTGTTCTGGCATTACTATTTCTCGGCAATGTTGCAAAACTTGGAAAACCTCGGCTCGACACATTGTCCGTTATACTAATCGCGTTGGCGCTAATCGGCATACTTTATGCAATTTCATCAATTTTTACATATTGGTGGATTGCGCTAATTAGTTTTGCTGTCGGAATTGTATTTTTGACACTATTTATACTAAGGCAAAAGAAAATCGCCGAACCGCTCATTAATTTAGCACCTTTTAAAACAAAAGTTTTTGACTGCGGGCTAGTACTAAATATTATTACGCTTATGTTGCTGTTTGCATTTAACATCGTGCTCCCTTATGTGTTAGCAGAACGCGGAGTCAGTGTACTTACGAGTTCGTTAATTATGTTCCCCGCAATTTTCTTGAGTTGTATTGTAGCGCCACTCGCTGGTAGATGCTATGACAAATTCGGCACAAAATATATTCTCCCTATCGGTATGACTCTGATGATGGTTTTTGCAATACTACTCGCGTTCTTAATCTCATCGCCAGCTGTTATATTGATAGCAGTACTCTATATTCCTTTTGTAATCGGCACCGCGCTAGTCATTGGCCCTGCACAGAGCCACGCATTGTATCATCTTGACCACAAAATTGCACCACACGGAGTAACGATTTTTAGTACAGGATTTCAAATAGGGGGTTGCATTGGCGCATCACTTTTTTCCAATATTTACTCCGCAACCGCCACCACCACAACATACAATAGAGCGTTTTTATTGGTTGGGCTGATTGTGGCTGGTTTTGCGCTGATTGGCCTCATACTCGCGCTAATTATCAATAAAATCAGTCAACCGAAAAATTCCGCAACCACTACCCCCACTCCACTCGACCACAGCGTCAGCAGTATAATGCTGACCCCTGTATATACTATAACCAAGACGGCTACAATTTTAGACGCAATGCGTATGTTTGTAGACAAAAAAATCAGTAGTTGCCCAATAGTAGACGATAACGGGACTTTTGTAGGATTTATCAGCGATGGCGATATATTTAGATTTCTTGCAACGAAAAACACTAATTTTACTACTATTTATTCTTTCCTCTCTGCCGACGCTCTTCATAATGAACCTATCGACACAAAACTTCGTGAATACCTATTTTTGCCCGCTCTTGAGATTGCATTTACTGAGTTGCACTATCTCACGCCCAATCAAGATTTGGCAACCGCGTGTCAAATACTAGCCACCACACACAAGAAAAAAGTGGTCGTGCTAGACGACAACAAAATCGTCGGTGTTGTTACTCGTAGTGCCATTACAAAACTACTTATGCGATATAGTATTCGAGCGATTGAAAAGGAAAATCAACTTTAATAACAAACAAAATCAAAAACAGCCAAGCAATTTAAACTAAGTAAATAAAATTAATAATTAAAAATCAATAAAAACACAAAAAGTTTTTACTTAATTTTATGCATCACATTTATTTTATTTTGAGTAAAATTGCGATTTTTTGCGAATTTTTATTGATTTTTTTGTATATTAAAATAGGATTAAAATCTTACTTTATTGTTGTTAAATTTTTGTGCAAAAGTATATGCAAAAATGCTTGCCTTTTTTCGACAAAACATCTATAATTAATTGTAGAAAAAAAGATTTTTTGGAGGAAATATGGCTAAGAATTATGTATTCGGCTTTGATAAAGGTAGTGTGGGAGATGTTGCGCTATTGGGCGACAAGGGTGCGAACCTTGCCCAAATCCACCAAATGGGACTCAATATCCCTTTTGGGTTTACCATTACCACTGATGGTTGCAAATATTATCTCAACAAAGGCGAACTGCTAAATGACCTACTCGAGCAGATTATGCGAGGTGTGCGAGCTATTGAGCGTGATTCTGGGCTGATTTGGGGAGACAATATTAATCCCCTCATATTGAGCGTGCGCACAGGCGCGTATCCTATTGTCAAGGGGTTGGCGCCCACTATTCTCAATGTTGGTATGAACGATACTATTACCTCACACCTTGTCAAAAATAGCGAGACTCCAGTATTCGCTTGGGAATGTTACGCGAGATTTATGCGAGATTACTGTCTCGTAGTGGGCGGAATTGACGCAGATAGTTTGCACCAACTCGAGAGTGAAATTAGGTCCACTTCACGCGGAATTCCAGAGCCCGAAATTTTACAGAAATTAGTTTCTCAATACAAAAAATTATTCAAGAAGACGACTCACGAGGCTTTCCCTCAAGATGTTACTACTCAGTTGTTAAACTGCATTAAGGCTAGCCTTGTTAGTATTCGTTCCTCTGTCGCGCAAAACTATCTCCGCGCCCACAATATCCCGACCGATAGCGGTTGTGCTGTTAGTGTCCAGGCGATGGCTTTTGGTAATTATGATATGTCGAGCGGAGTCGGAGTTGTTCACACTCGCAACCTCAGCACGGGCGAAAAGGAAATTACTGGCGAACTTCTGCGCCGTGCTCAAGAGAAGAGTGCTTTGCAAAAAAATTACACTTACGATATGGCAGAACTCAAAGAGGCCAACCCGAGTCTATATGCAGAATTAGAAAAGGCGTGTGCGCAAATTGAGAGATTTTATCAAGATGTCAAGAGCATTGAATTTTGCGTACAACAAGGGACGCTTTATATTATGCAGGTCTACAATGCTCCGCGTTCGCCTTATGCCAGCGTTCGTTTTGCTATAGATTTGTGTCGCGAGAGAATCATCAACCGCGAAGAAGCCATCACAAAAGTCGACGCAAATGGCATCAGTACACTTATGCAACCCACAATTGACCCAGTGCGCGCCAGCGCAAGCCGGGTGCTAGCCGAGGGGGTGAGCGGATATCCAGGGAGTGCTAGTGGCGTACTCGCCCTCTCTACCGAGTCCGCGCTCCAATTTGCTGGCAAGGGCGAAAATGTGATTTTTATCAAGGACAGTTTCTCACCTCACGACACAGATGGCATAGCAGTTTCGGCGGGAATAGTTGCACTACAAGGCGGACACAACAGTTTTGCTAGTCTTTTTTCTAAGAGTAAAGCACTGCCTTGTATTGTAGGTTGCAAACGCATTACAATAGGTTCAAATCTCAAGAGTATCAAGTTGGGCGGGCTAAATTACAAAGAGGGCGACCGTATCACAATCGACTGTGAAAAAGCTAAGGTCTATGGCGAGGCTCTGCCACTAATTGAACCGCACCTTGATAACGATGTAGGTACACTAATTAGTTGGGCAAAAACAAACAAAAGCATCCAAATCTATGCCGACGCCGACACTCCTAGCCAAATTAACCGCGCGAAAGAGTTGGGGGCAAAAGGTATCGGACTCGTGCGCACAGAAAATATGTTTTTTAGCCCACAAAAACTCACTGCCCTGCGTCATTATCTACTCGCCTCTGACGAAAAATCTCGCGCCGACATTTTAAAAACAATCTACAAATATCAATTTGCAGATTTTATCAAACTTTTCACTGCTAACGGCGAAGATGAGATTAATATCCGCTTGCTCGACATCACAATTTCCGATGTTTTGCCTCACACTGTGGGCGAATTACAAAATTTGGCAAAATCGATGAAAACAGACTATGACGAACTCAAAGCCAAATATTATGAACTCAAACAAGTCAACCCGACTCTCGGTATTCGTGGCTGTAGAATGCTAATTATGCACCCAGCGATTATCGACCTGCAAGTATCTGCAATATTCAATGCAGTTTTTGAGACAAAGCGCAGAACGGGCAAAATGCCAAAGGTCAACATCATTGTACCTATGGTCTCTCTACTACCCGAGTATGAAATTGTAGAGAAAACAGTGCGTGCTTCCGCTCAAAAAGTTTTCGACAACAACAAGCGAATAA
>CAVFEX010000051.1:0-5773 GCA_963621495.1 bacterium | reverse complement strand
GCACCGTAAAAGTTCAAAGTCTAAAGATAGCCAGAATCTAAGATTTGCACTGAGCATAGAGTTTTGAACAACATTATTGCGGACGAACTTTTACTTTCGCGCCCGTGCAAAAATCGCAGATTTTCGCCCCGTTCGGGCTAAAAACTTGCCCCAGGCAACTTTTCTTAACGCTTCACGCCCTGACTGCCCACCACCTAAAAAATGGCTTATCTAAGCCAAAAACTCGGGTTTTTGAATAAAAAAATTCAATCGCCCGAGTTTTTATTTTTGCCCCAGACTTGGCACAAAAAGTTGTGTCAAAGCTGTGTCAAATAATTGAGTTTTTAATAAAAAAATATAATAAATTCGCTTGGGAATTTTAACTAAATTGTTATGTGGAGATGTCTCTAAATTTAGGGTAGAGAATAATTTTACTCGTTTTCGGGCTCGTTTTGTTCTTCGTCGGTCTCAAAATAGTTGATAAAATCGCGGTCAATAGTTTTTGCCCTGCGGACCGCATAAAACCCATATTTTTGCCTAATTTTATCCAAACTTTTATTGAGTTTGTTATTTTTTTCGCGCTTTGCGAAATCAAATAAATCAATCTGTTGAGCATTTTCGACGCATTCGAGATTGGTCATTGCGACGCGAACTGTCCTAATGGGGGCACACTTTTTTGCCCAAAACTTATCAAAAATTTGCATACATCGGTCCGCAAATTCCTTGGGGTCATCGGTTAACTGTGTGCTAGTGAGTGAATGAGTTTCTGTGTGCAAATTATTGTCTCTTAAGCTAAGTGTTGCGGTCCTACCCACGAGTTTTGACTGTCGCATCCTAAATGTAACTTTTTCAGCCAATTGGTGCACCATAGCTTCAATTTCCTCGCGGTTTTTTAGGTCGCGAATCGCCGTCATTCCGTTGCCTACGGACTTGGTTTTGTCCAAAAAATCTTGATGATTTACTGGGGTCTCGTCTTCGCCATTTGCCACGCTCTTGTATTGCTTGCCTAAAATTCCGAATTGTCGGGTTAGCATTTTTTCATCTGCCAGTGCTAAATCTTTTATTGTGAATACATTGAGTTTGTTCAGTTTTTGAAATGTCTTATTGCCAATAAAAATTAACGAGTTGGCTGGAAGCCCCCAGATTTTTTCTCTAAAGTTCTCGCGTGAAATTATCGTGGTCGCATCGGGTTTTTTAAGGTCGCTACCGAGTTTTGCAAAAAACTTATTGAAAGAAACGCCGACCGAGATTGTTAGCCCAGTTTCTGCACGCACGATATTGCGCAACTTGTCAGCAATCTCCGGTCCCGTGCCAAATAACTGCGTGGAGTGGGTAACGTCTAGCCAGCACTCATCGGGACCGAAACTTTCCACCAAATCAGTAAATCGTTGATAAATCGCGCGTACTTGCTTGCTGTATCTTTGATATAATTCAAATTGTGGTGGCAAGCAAATTAAGTTCGGGCAAATTTTTTTTGCTTCCCAAATCGTCTGAGCGGTCTTGATTCCGAGCTTTTTTGCGACCTCGTTTTTTGCTAAGATTATCCCGTGTCTAGTCCTAGGGTTGCCCGTAACCGCCATTGGTTTGGACCACAAAATCGGGTTCTGCGTGCATTCAACTGACGCGTAAAAATTATTCAAATCGCAATGTAATATCACTCTGTCCATTGGGCATCTCCTTTTTAGGGTATTGTAACAATTTTTATTAATTTTGTCAATTTAATGAAATACTTTCGCGCATTTAAATTAATTTGAAATATTTAAGTTAATTTAGTTTCTGTGAGTTTTGGTAGCGCAAGGCGATAGGGGGGGTGAGTTTAATTAAGTTTTGCGGGGTAAAAAACGGACAGCAAGGGCGATTAAACAAAGTACAGTGCCTGAAATTAGATAGTAGATTTTAAATGGCACGAGGAGACTGGTGGCGAGCAGTAAAATACCAAATAAAAAATAGTTGCGGGACCTAGCTTTGTCCAGAGCGAAACTTAGATAATCTGCAAGGCGCATTTTGTAGGCGGTAGTATTTATAGTAATTGGGGCGATTGCGGGCGAATGTTTGGCAATAGCGTACAAATCAAATTGGTCAAAAAAAGTAATATTGAGATTTTGAATTGTGCTGGCGAAATTTTTGGCTTTTAAGCTCGGGCAAATGCAGTAAATTTCCGCCCTAATTTTATCTGCTGAGCGCATAAATTTGAGAACTCTGATTAGGTCATCGATGTCGAACTGAGTTTTGTCAAAAAAAGGCAACAAAATAGTACTATGCAATGTACTATGCTTATCATTTTGCGCAGAGTAGTACTCTAAAAATGGGCTATTTTTAATTTGGTGGATACTTTTTATTTGTGGAGAGAATAGTGAAAGGAAATAGTCCGTTATCTCCTGCGTCGTGGCGCCGAGCAGATTTTGACCGAGTAAAATGGCATTTTTGCGGTCAGTTGCTTTGCCGAGTTTTTTCTGCTCTTTTTTATTAAAAAATGTGTAAAAAAACATACTCGCGAGTCCACCAAAAACTGCACCAGCCACACACCCTAGAGTAATGTTGTGTGTATAAAATCGCACCCAAGAGAAGATTAGCACGAACACCACAATAGCAATTAAAACGCTATCTAATATTTTTGCAAATAGAGTTTTCATATTTTTCTCCCAAATTAAACTAAAATTAACTTTTGCCAAAAAGCTTTTTATTTATGCAGTTGAGTTGACTTTTTTGGGGAATAATTATATAATGAGGGGAGACTGAATTAAGGAGTAAATATAATGAAATCAAAACTGTTTTCAAAAGATTATACACTAGCAAAATCTGTGGCAACTATTCTTGATGACAATATTGCCGAAAATATTCAACTCATTGACATTAGTTCATCTAGCATTGCAGATTATATCCTCATCGCCACAGCAAATAGCACGGTGCACAATAAGTCGCTGATTGAAAAAATCGAAGAGGGGGCGGAAAAGATTGGGTTTTCAATAATTCGCCGTGATGGTATCGCTGATGGGCGGTGGGTTGTGCTAGATTACGGCACACTGCTCATACACATTTTTACACCCGAATTGCGTGAGTTTTATCATTTGGAGAAAATTTGGAACGACGGCAAAAATACGCTAGATATTGCCGGCATCAAGGCTTTGGCTGAATTTTCTGAAGAAAGCGATAAGGAATAATTATGGAATTTATTAGTAATAGTCTAGCCGATACTGTAAAATTTGCAGAACAGTATGCAGACACGATTAGGGTGGGCGACATTGTATGTTTGTATGGGGACCTCGGCGCTGGCAAGACTACTTTTACAAAAGCACTGTGCATGGCACTGGGGTTTGGGGGAGAGGTTACTAGCCCGACGTTTACATTATGTAACGAGTATGGGGCAAAACTACCGATTTATCATTTTGATATGTATAGGCTAAAATCTCCTAGTGAGGCGATTGATAGCGGGTTAGATGAAATCTTGCGCGCAGGCGAGGGGTTGTGCATAGTGGAATGGCCAGAAAATCTGGGCAATTTGTTGCCACCGTGTCGCAAAATCTATATTACAAAATTGGGCGAAAGCACACGCAAATTTACTACAGAGGAGGCAAAATGAATTTTTTGACTATTTGTACAGTTTCTAGGTCCACACTTATTTCAATAGGCGTAAACGATAAAATCATCACAAAGTCGCTAGAATTTAGTCGTCATAGCGAGAATTTGTTTCCCCTACTTACGGCTCTATTAGAGGAAAATAAACTCTCTCTGCACGATTTTGACTGCTTTGGTTGTGTAATGGGGCCAGGCTCCTTTACGGGGATTCGGATAGGAATGAGTGTAATTAAGGCATTTGCTTTTGCTCTAAACAAGCCCGTTTTTGCGCTCGGCAGTCTGGAACTATTGGCGCAAAATAGGCTAAACTTTTCTAAAACGGGCAGAATTATGGCTGTAATTAATGCAGGGGCGGGTATGGTCTATCATCAGGCATTTGTAGTCTCGGGTAATAGGCTATCTGCTATGTATCAGCCGAAACTAGATACATTTGAGCATTTTATGGCTTTTTGTGAATTTCGTTTTGGCGAGGGAGTGGATATAGTTTACTGTCAAAATGACGAAAAGGGTGCGGACTATTCAGCAAACTTGGGCGAGAGCGAGAGTTTTACGCTCGATAGTCTAACCAAGGCGAGCATAAATAAAATTTGCGAGCGTGAATTTACTTCTGCGGTCGCAGTTGCGCCACTATATTTGCGGGTTAGTTCTGCTGAGCAAAATATCCGTGATGTAGAGTTTGTGCGACTGGACGAGTCTAAAATTGATGAAATTAATGCACTAGAGGGGCAGAACGACGAATTCGACTTGCCGTGGAGTGAGGGCGCTACTCTTGATAGTATGCAAAATCCTGATTTTGAGTGCTATGGGCTAATCAACAAAGACGGATTATGGGGAATGATTTCCGTTATGAATAATGGCGCAGAGTGCGAAATTCTGCGGGTAATTGTGCGTAAAAGTGCTCGAGAGTTGGGGTTGGGCAGAAAAATGCTAAACGAACTCATCACTCTCAAGTCAAAAAGTGGATACACAGCCCTCCTATTAGAGGTGGACGAGTATAATTTCCCTGCAATCAGGCTATATGCAAGTTGTGGATTTTCAATCTTGGGAGAGCGACCGAGATATTATCATAATAGAGATTCGGCAAAACTAATGAAACTAAAACTCAATTAACAAAATCGGCGAAAATTCATATATACTTTTGAGGTATATATGCAAAGTTTTTTGGGAATGCGTTATTGGGTACAAGGGGCAGGCGAGCCGATACTATTGTTGCACGGTTGGGGTGCAAATCACAATAGTTTTGGGATAATCAGTAGCGAATTGTCTCTCGATTATTGCGTATATTCTGTTGACTTGTGGGGGTTCGGCGAGAGTGAGTTACCAAAACAAGACGCTACAATTCTTGATTATGCCGAGGCTGTGTACAAATTTATAATCAAGGTTATCGGTGTACCGACTCTGGTGTTAGGACATAGCTTTGGTGGGAGAATTTGTCTGATTTTAGGCGACCGTCCGTTTGTAAAAGGGCTAGTTTTGGTGGATAGTGCGGGTTTGAGGCCCTCGCTAAGTCTTGCTCAAAAAATCAAGGTCAGTAGCTTTTTGAGAGCAAAGCGTAAAGTCAATGCGGGTAAAAAGGACCCCAGTGTGCTAAAAAAATACGGCTCTAGCGATTATCGCGCACTACCTAATTCAATGCGGGGAGTATTTGTGCGGGTAGTAAATCACGATTTATCCGATTTTGCGAGCCGTGTGTGTGTGCCGACTCTCATAATTTGGGGCAAGCAAGACAAGACCACAAATCCAAGACTTGCGAGACGATTGAGACGCAAGATTGCGCATTCAGAGTTTCACTGGATAAAGGGTGGGCATTTTAGTTTTTTGGATAGTCCTAGAGAATTTTTAGATTGTTGTAAAAAATTTTTAATCAATTTGGAGAAAAAAGATGTTTGATTTTTTTGAACTAGCCAATGGGCACCTATATATCGCAATTGCGATTGCTGTTATTAACGGACTACTGTTGTGTTTTATGGGGAATAAATTTTTACAGATAATGCAACTTTCGGGATATCATCAGAGGGGATACTATGATTGGCTCAAGACTTCGGGGGGCTGGTATGTAGGTAGGCTGGCGATGATTACCATTCTTAGTGCGTCGTGTATGATGGTTGTTGATGTGATTTTTCAGCCGTTTAGTAATTATTTTGCGTATTTGGGTATGATATTCTACGCATTATTTAGTATTGTATTTATTTGGAATATTTATTGCACACCTAATAGG
>CAVFEX010000050.1:0-5897 GCA_963621495.1 bacterium | reverse complement strand
ATCCTCTCAGTCAAACTCGACAATTTTTTGCCCACACTCTCAACTCGCCTGCGATCGTTATAAAAGTCGGGCTCAGTCTGCTCGGCGCGTAATTTTTCACATTCGGACTCAAGACTCTCAATAGGAAAAAATACTTGAATATCTTCAAGCATTTCTCCAATTTGATTTAATTTTTGTTTTAATTCTTCAATAGATATCACAAAAAACTCCCAATTAATCTTCCAAATTCTTGCCACAACAATTCTTGTACTTGCGACCACTGCCACACGGACAAGGCTCATTACGACCTACCTTGCTCGATTTTGCCTGAGATTTGCTCCCCGAGTCGCTAGTAACTAAATCCATCTTCTGCTGTTGAACTGGTGCTGGCCCAGTGCGAACAACGATATTTAATAAAATTGTACTAGTCTTCTCACGAATATTGCCTATCATTTCATCAAACATCTTGAACCCCTCACGCTTAAAAGCGACAATTGGATCCTGCCTACCATAACTCTGCACCAAAATCTCGTGGCTCAATGTGCTCATAGCATCAATGTGCTCCATCCACGCCTTGTCTACCATATCCAATAAAATCGAGCGCTCAATCTCTACAAAAGGCACGCCCATATTCTCAACTTCGACCTTCTTTTCCTCGTATCTTCTCTGAACATCGGACAAAACTATTTGATACAATTCATCATATTCTGTATCCTCTATCATATCTGCTGTAACAAAATTAGCACCTTTTTGATACAATTTATCTTCTAGAGAACGGTTGATTTCTGCTAAATCCCACTCAACACTTGGCTTGTCAACATCTACGCTATTCCCCAAAGCTTCATTAATTACATCTGGGAACATCTCGAGAATTTGATTGTGTACATCTTCGCCGTCCAAAATCTTATTACGCTCGGAATAAATAATGTTACGCTGTTTGTTGATAACCTCGTCGAGTTCCAAGACATTACGCCTGCCGGCATAATTGCGTGCTTCAACTTTTTTCTGTGCGCGTTCAATCTGCCTCGAAAGAATTTTCATTTGGAACGGTGTGTCTTCATCAATTTTAAAGAAATTGCTGATAGATTTTAACCTGTCGCCACCAAAAATTCGTACAAGATCGTCTTCTAGTGAGATATAAAATACACTACGGCCCGGGTCGCCTTGACGACCTGAACGACCACGCAACTGGTTGTCAATACGTCTAGACTCGTGGCGCTCTGTACCGATAACTAACAATCCACCTAGTTCGATAACTTTGGCTTTTTCAGCATCTGTCTCTGATTTATATTTTTGCAAAAATTTGTCATAATTCTCTTTCGCCTCGAGAACTTTTTCATCATCGCTAGGCAAAAATGAAGTAGCAATATCAATAATATCCTGTGTATAACCGAGTTTGTATAATTGTGCCTTGGCTAGATACTCTGGGTTACCACCGAGCAAAATATCAGTACCACGACCAGCCATATTGGTAGCAATAGTTACAGTTTTGAACCTACCAGCCTGCGCCACTATTTCAGCCTCATGTGCGTGATTCTTCGCGTTTAGGACTTTGTGAGGAATTCCTGCAGACTGCAACATCTTACTCAATTGCTCACTACGATCAATGGTAACAGTACCGACGAGCACTGGTTGACCAGTTTCATATGCTGATTTTATACGCTCTACAACGGCGCGAAATTTGCCAGCAATCGATGAGTAGATTATGTCAGGTTCGTCAATTCTAATCATAGGCAAATTGGTAGGAATTGACACAATATCTAGGTTGTAAATTTTATTAAACTCGGTCTCTTCAGTCTTGGCAGTACCGGTCATACCACTCAACTTTTTATACATCTTAAAGAAATTTTGCAGAGTGATAGTCGCCACAGTCAACAACTCATCTTTGACTTGCAAACCCTCTTTGGCTTCAATAGCCTGGTGCAAACCATTGCTATATCTACGGCCTTCCATAATACGACCAGTAAATTGATCTACGATTAGCACTTTACCATCGCGTACAATATAGTCGCTCTCGGCTTTCATAATAAAGTTTGCTCTCAACGCGTTTAGAATATGCTGATTAAGTTCTACATTCTCGACATCGCTAAGGCTCTCAACATTATAAAATCTCTCGGCTTTACTAGTACCCTCTTCGGTAAGGTGTACTGCTTTTTTCTCTTCATCGACTGTATAATCTTCGTCGCGCTTGAGGTTACGAATAAAACGCTGTGCCTTGACATATTGATCGCTAGATTTAAAGCCTCTGCCACTGATAATGAGCGGGTTACGTGCCTCATCAATAAGGATACTATCCACCTCATCGACTATTGCAAAATTATATCCTCTGCACATCCTGTCTTGCGCTCTACGCACCAGATTATCTCTAAGATAGTCAAAAGCCAACTCGTTGTTTGTGCTGTATGTAATATCACACTCATATGCCTTGCGTTTTTGCTCGGCTGTCATATTACTAAAACTACAACCAACAGTCAACCCCAAGAAACGATATACCTTACCCATTATCTCAGCACCTACACTCGCTAGATACTCGTTGACAGTTACGACATGCACACCCTTGCCAGAAAGTGCATTAAGGTATGCGGGCAATGTAGCCACAATCGTCTTACCTTCACCTGTCATCATCTCTGCGATACGACCTTGGTGTAACACGATACCACCGACCAATTGATAATGAAAGTGGCGCATATTCAGTACCCTGGTACTAGCCTCGCGCACTACCGCATACGCATCATAAAGAATATCGTCCAAAGTCTCGCCCTTATTTAGCCTATCCTTTAATACAGCAGTCTGACCACGCAAAGTTTCGTTATCCATGGCAGAATACTTGTCTGCCAACGCTTCGATTTTTACAACCATCTTCTCTAGTTTGTCTAGATTTCTCTTGTTATCTGATGCAAATAGATTAAAAAATTTCATTATAATTCTCCCTAAAAATTAAGTTACTACGATTATATACCAAAATCTCCGATTTGAAAAGTCATTTTACTGAATTTATTACAGATTTGATATCCTCAAGGTTTTCTTGCGACGCAATTTTTGGTCTACCATGTGCCACACATAGCACATAAACATTTTTTGCGTGCGCCTTTTTTAATGCTCCTGCACACGCAGAAGCAGTAGCTCCTGTGGTCATCACATCATCAATTACCAAAATATTATGACCTTGTACCGCATATTTGTTTTGCACTCTAAAGGCATCTTGAATATTTTTTTGCCTTTCGAGCATGGTCAGTTCTTTTTGCTCTTCTGTTTCTTTATATTTTATTAGAGTTTCTGTACTAAAGGGAAGCTTGGTCTCCTGACAAAATTCTTCAACTAGTAGCTCTGCCTGATTATATCCTCGCTCCTTTTTGCGAGATTGTGTACTAGGCACAGGTATTACCAAGTCTACTTTCCAACCAAGCTCTGTATACAATTGAGCCAAAAATCTACCCAATGTGCGTGCAAAATATGGTTTATTACCAAACTTGAGCCCAGATATCAATTTTTCAACTTCACCCTCATATACAAATACACTCCGACCAGCATCAAATTCTCGCCCATTATCTTTACAGTTAAAACAGTACTTGGCTTCGCCATATAGCGGTGCTCCACAACTACCACAGCAGTGGCTTTCATCAATAAAAACTAACCTCTGCAAACAATTATCGCATACTTCAATTTCTCGCACCTCAGGCAAATCATCGCCACAAATTATACATTTTATCTTGGACGGGAAAAATAGATTGTGGACTTTTTTATATAGTTCGGAGAAAAGGCTATTACACTTGGGTTTGCTTTTACAAACTTTTTCCTCTGATGCACTAGATTGCTTGTTCTGATTTACCATTCAATACCTCCATATTTCTAGCTTGTTTCTCTAGAAAAATCTTAAGAGCACTATATCTCTCCGCTGTATAATTATTGCTAATCATTATATGCAAATTCTTTTTGGCACCTACCAGCACCACCATATCTTTCGCACGAGTAACCGCTGTATACAACAAATTCCGTGTAATAATACTCTTGGCTCCAGCGATAATTGGCATAACTACCACATCAAATTCACTACCCTGGCTTTTGTGAATCGTAATAGCATAACTCAATGTCAGCTGCCTAGCATCTTCCCTGTTGTATTCAGCGACCCTACCATCATCAAAAGTAACCTCAATGCTGTCCAAATCTTCATTAATATCAGTTACAAATCCGATATCTCCATTAAAAACAGCTTCGCCTATCTCCCAACTACCATTAGAGCGCTCCCTGTGCCACTCTTGAGTATAATTGTTGGCAGTCTGCATAACTTTGTCTCCCACACGAAAAGTATGATAATCTAACATAATTTCCTCTTTGTCAAAACTACGCGGATTTAGTCTGTCTTGAAGTATATCATTGAGGTTGTCCACCCCACAAGGTCCCATACGCATAGGCGCTAGCACCTGAATTTTGAGTGGATCGATGTTTAAATATGATGGCAATCTCTTACTAACAAGATTTAGAATTGTCCTGGCTATATCATACGGGTCTTGTTTTGCCTCATAAAAAAAGTCCTTGCTACGATTGTCAATTACAGGCATTTCTCCACGATTGATCGCGTGCGCATTGGAGATTATCAAACTATCCTCGCTCTGACGATAAATATGTGTCAATTCAGCACAAGCAATAATTTTAGACCCAATTATGTCAGCAAGCACATTACCAGCGCCCACGCTGGGTAACTGATTTTTATCGCCAACAAGTATAAGCCTTGTCCCACTTTTTAGAGCGCTAATTAGACTCAGCATTAGGTTGACATCTACCATAGATACCTCATCTACAATGACAGCATCAAACGGGAATTTGTTAGCCTCATTATAGTAAAATGAGGCTTTATCAGATTGCGTATCCTCGTCCTCATAATCAATAAGCAACGCTCTGTGAATAGTGCTCGCTTCTTTACCACAGCTCTCACTCATTCTCTTGGCTGCTCTCCCTGTAGGTGCAAGTAATGCTATTTTACCGCAACGCCTTTTGAGAATTCCTAAGATACATTTTATAATCGTAGTTTTACCTGTACCAGGTCCACCTGTAATTACGCACACACCGTTGTTAATTGCCTGTTTGATAGCGTTACGCTGATCAATATGCAGTGTAACATGATTGATTTGCTCAAAAGTTTCTATCTCACTATCGATATCTTGTGCTTTTTTAATGGCGTGATTTAGTGTAAGTAGCTTGGTCGCGAGTTTTAGCTCAATATCATAAAACTTACATAACATCAAACAGTCTACATCATAAAAATTGCACCTTTTTACAATACAATCAATTATAAGTTCGGATACAACGTCATCAAAGTCTGCTAGCCTATCCATAATATCTATTTGAAGCAACTTACCTAGAGCCACATACACATCTTCGACTGGCAAATAAGTGTTGCCATCTTTTTCGCTAGATTCATTGAGAATATAAACTAGCCCCGCTCTCATTCTAAATTTACTATCTTCTAAAATTCCTACACTGAGAGCAATCTTGTCTGCAGTCTTAAAGCCAACTCGATACATATCCTCTACTAATTTGTATGGATTATGAGAGATAATATCTCGAGCCCTTTCGCCATATTTGTTAAAAATCTTGACAGCGAGGTTCGTGGAAATATCATATCCCTGCAAAAACATCACGACGCTCTGCATTTTCCTAATTTCCATAAAAGCTAGCCCTATATCCATCGCTTTTTGCGCAGATACACCTTTTATTTTGCTGAGCTTTTGAGGACTATGCTCGATAATATCGAGAGTATCTTCGCCGAACTTGTCTACAATTTTTTGTGCAGTAACAGGCCCGATACCAGGAATCAATCCACTAGACAGATATTTTATGATACCATCAGTAGTCTTGGGCTCTTTTAACGAATAACTGTCTATTTTAAATTGCCTGCCAAATTTAGGATTGTCCACATA
>CAVFEX010000049.1:0-5980 GCA_963621495.1 bacterium | reverse complement strand
TAGATTTAGGTTCTAGTGGGAAACCGTGGGGGTTCGAGTCCCTTCATCCGCACCATACGAGACTAATCCGAACCGCTACAAAAGTGAGTTCGGATTTTTTACAGATGAATAGCCTAGATGAAGGGACTCGGACCCTGGGAGGGCGTAATCCGTCAAGTCAAGCCAACAGTGTTGGGTTGATAGGATTACGGGCTGAGCAATACCTTTTTAAGGTTTGCGAAAGCTCCATAATCGCATTTGCGATTTGGTCCCTTCATCCGCACCAGATTATAAATGAGCCGAACTGTAACTATTACAGCTCGGTTTTTTACAAGTAAAACAATATAGATGAAGGGACTCGGACCCTGGGAGGGCGTAATCCGTCAAGTCAAGCCAACTGTGTTGGGTTGATAGGATTACGGGCTGAGCAATACACCATCGGGGTTTGCGAAAGCTCTACAATCGCATTTGCGATTTAGTCCCTTCATCCGCACCAATAAAAAAAATGGCTTATACAAGCCATTTTATTGGTGCCGAAGGCCGGACTCGAACCGGCATGAGATTGCTCTCGGCAGATTTTGAGTCTGCTGCGTCTGCCAATTTCGCCACTTCGGCGTACATAGGATACTTTTTTAGTATAACACAAATTTAATAAAATTGCAAGGGTTTTTTGTAAAGTTGCAAAAAATTTTATCGCACATTTTTTATTTAAGAGATTTTAAGTTTCGAGAATTTTGCAAAACTTAAATTTCGAGCATTCGAGAAATTTTAGTTTTGGACAGATAATTTATATCTCGGAAAAAACTGAGTAAAAAAAATTGCGGGTTCGCCCGCAACTATAAATTGTTTTTAAAATTCATTAAATTATATCGCTTTATATTATTTATTTTAGCTATAAGTAATTTTGCTAAGGGCTAGCACTTTTGAAACTAAAGATTAAAAAAATAGGAAGAAACCTAAAATTTCTTCCTAAAGGGCTTTTATTTTTGAGTGCCCCTTATGGAGCATTTCATATAATTTAGATAAAATCCTCGAGACAATGTTACATCTGCATAGCGCCGAACAAATCGGACTTGGCATTATCCAAATCAGCCTCTTTGTCAAAACTCTGCAACACAGAGTCTGCCATAGACTGCGGACTCGAATACGAACCTATTAGAGGACCTTTTGGCTTGCCTTTTTTACTATCTTTGGCTTTCTTCCCGCCACTTTTACCACCTTTACCACCTTTGCCTTTTGATTTTGGTTTAGATTTAGGCTTGGATTTTGAGCCACCCCCCTTACTCACACCCTTTGCGGGAGCTTTTGAAGAACTATTTACCATTTGAATTGTGGTCGTAGCATTTTTCTCTTTTGGCAAAAGCTCAACAATATTAGGTTTTTGGAGCGTCCTTTCCTTGATTTCAGAACTCTTTTTGATATATTTTTCGTCAATTAACTCCATTGTAGTCGCAATCGGCGATTTTTGGAGTCGCTCAGCGTGTAAGTGCATAACCTCGTCGAGTAGCTGATTTAAAAAATAAAATCTCCGCCGACTAATTGCCAAATATGGCTCGAGTTTTGCGCGCTTTTTGCTAAATTCCGCCATAATTACGGTCAATTCCGGGTCCATTCCGAGCATCAAAATGCGATGATTAAAATAAATTTCCTCTAATTTTTCATAATAAGCCTCACTGCATTTGCGCATTTCGTAGAGCAAAGCATATCGGCTCGCAATATAATCAGCACGATATTTTCGCCCCTCTTCTCCGGTATCATTGCTTTCATATTCGCGCAAGCAGAAAACCTCGCGCACGTGCTGGTCCCAAAATTCGTCAAACTTATAGCAATATGTCGCGATAGTCGTGGTCAGGGTTACAAACAACGCCCCCGCCATTTTGTCAATCTGCTCATCTAATTTTAAATAGCAATACGCGTCCCCATTTTCGAGCTTAACGGGCGCGGTAATAAAAAATTTGAAAACGCGGTCGCCCCAAAAACCACGCGCCGATATCCCTGTAGTATCGATAAAATCAATCTTTTTGGGCATATTAATTAGATTATCCAAAATATCTTCACTAATTGAATATTCGCCATATTCATCAAAATCGCCCAGCAAATCATTAAACAAAACATCTTTGTAATTCTGAATCTGTTGATAATCGTCTAGCGCGCTATCCGCCTCATCATCCAAAATGTCGTCCGCATTTTTTTCGTCTACCCTTTCACTCGTCTCATCTAAAATCTTTGAATTTTTTAAATCGCCATTTTCAACTGAACTGCTGTGTAAGCTGTCTTCGTTTGAGCAATCTCCCCCCGCGCAATTCTCGCAAACAGATTTTATTTCTTCATTAGTTTTTTGGGGGGTAACTGCTGAAATCTGCACAGTATCCCTATCAAATTTGTCAGTATCCTGCATTTTTTCGTCAATTAGTGTTTTGCTCTCAAACTGCTGAACGCCTGAATTTTGTTTTGAATTTGAATTATCAAATTCCGCTCTATTACACAAATCGCGCAAAATTTCACGCGTTTGCGTACTCTTTTCATCTTTTACGCTCATATATCCACCCGCCTATAATTATCGAGTCTGTGTGGCTTCTTCTGCCTGAGTAGCCTCCTCTGCTTGCTTTTCAGCCTCTTTGGTCTCTTCTAGTGCAATCGACATTAATATCCTCTGCGCCTCATTGGGCCACATTTTAGCAAAAGCCAACCACCACATTTTACTACGCTTTTTCTTGATAGCCTTACCGTGCGCTAACTTATCAGAATTAGGCACATAGAGAGCAAAGTCATAGTTGTCCTCAGCCGTCCCCTCTTCTAGCACAATCTCTGCGAGCCTATCGCTATACGCACCTAGTGCGCCATATTTGGCACCGAATTCGGTCGCAAGACTGGCATTGTTGACTTTGTAAATGTGTGCGCTGATTTTGGCAATTTGACGAGGCAAAGGCACCACACCATTGGCCATAAGCGTATTGAGCATATTGAGCATTTGATTGACATCGCCACTAGCGATAACTCTGTCTAGCTCATCTAACGTATATCCTCTAGCTGAATTTTTCTTTTCCATAAAAAATCCTCTCTCAAGTTTTTTGCACAAGTAATTGTCCACGCAGTTGACAAAAAATATATCCCTATGCTAACTATATTATACTATCAGATGCCACAAAAAGTCAATTGTTATCCGTAAATTTGTGCTCACAAAGTTTGTTTGAATTTTATCGATCGCGTGCGCTCGTCAGGATTAAAACGCAAGTCTGTCGTCCTTATATAAAAGCAACCGCGCCAGTAAATGTCTTTTTGTAATTTAGAAATATTTTCAATAAATTTGTGCAAATTTCCCAAATTTATGATATAATACAATCAAAGGAGAAAGCTATGGCTAATATCAAGGTTTTTGAAGATAAAAAAATAAGGACTCAGTGGAACGATGTGGAGGAAGATTGGTATTTTTCTGTTGTCGATGTAGTCGTAATTTTAACTGACAAAGATTATGACGATGCGCGTAAGTACTGGAAAGTATTATATGACTAACATTGAGCTTGTCCTCAATATGCTAGCCGAAGTTACTCCGACAGAATTATCTCAAAAGATAAGAACTTGGTAATTTAGGGCGCACCCACATATTTTTGGGTTCACTTTAATTTACCAAGTTCTTTTTTTAATAGATTTTTTATTCTGCTAGTTTCAAAAGTGTTAACATTTATCGTCTGAATTTAAATTTAATTTTTTTGATTTGGATAGTATCTTTCAACAATTTTGCGTGTGAGTTTGTAAATTTCCATAATTGGTACAATGCTAAACGACACACCCAGCACAATGAGCCATTGAATCGCGCTGAGCGGGGTCAACCCAAAAATTTCTGCAATCGGCGCCACTGCCACAATTACAAAATTTATTACAAAAGCGAGCGTAAATGTTACCCAGAATAGCCAGTTGGTAAAAACTTTGCTCACAAAAATACTTTTGGTATGTCTGACATTTATAATATGGAAAATCTGCGACAGCCCCAGCACCAAAAACGCCATCGTCGTCGCCAAAACACCATTTTGAGTGAGATTAACACAAACCGCATAAGTTGCTACCACGCACGCAGTTTGCCAAACGATTTGAGTTAACATTGCGAGTTTAATTCCTTTAAACAGCCCCTCGTTTGTTCTCCTCGGCGGTTGTCGCATATTATCCCATTCCGAGGGTTCGACACTTAGCGCCATTGCTGGCATCGAATCAGTAACCAAATTGATAAACAAAATTTGCATAGCGGTAAGAAAACCGAATTCAGGATACAAAAATGTTACCAAAAGTATTGCCAAAACCTCTACTAAGTTTGTGCCTAATAAAAATTGAACGACTTTTTTAATATTTGTATAAATTGTACGACCCTCATCGACTGCACTAACAATTGTGGCAAAATTATCATCAGTCAGCACCACATCGGAAACTTGTCTTGTAACCTCGGTACCAGTTTTCCCCATACCGATTCCGATATCCGCTGCCTTGATACTCGGGCTATCGTTTACGCCATCGCCCGTCATCGCAACAATATTTCCCCGCGCTTTCCACGCGTTTACAATTCGGAGTTTGTTTTGCGGACTAACCCGAGCATAAACAGTTACGTACGGCACAATTCGCTCAAAGTCAACATCACTCATCGCGTCCAACTCAGCACCAGTGAGAATTTTGTCGCCCTCATGGAAAATGCCGACCTCAGTAGCAATCGCCTGTGCTGTGAGCGCGTGGTCGCCCGTAATCATTATAGTACGAATTCCAGCCTGGCTCGCGGTATAAACCGCCCCTAGCGTGGTAGGACGCGGTGGGTCCCGCATAGCGACCAAGCCTAAAAAAATCAACCGATTTTCATCACTCTCATCAATTTCGGAGTTTCCCTTGGACTTATAAGCTAGCGCCAAAATCCGCAAGCCTTTTGCGGAAAGTGTGGAGATTTGCTCCTCAATCACTGCACGCAACTCTTTTGTAAGGTTCTGCACCACGCCGTTGATTTCATAACTACTCGCGCGTTCTAGCACCACATCAGGTGCACCTTTTGTGTACGCGATAATTTCGCCATCAACTAAGTTAAATGTAGTCATCATTTTTCGAATACTATCAAACGGAATCTCGTTTACTCTGGGAGATTTCTCACGCATTGCAACATAATCATGCTCACACACTCCGAGAACTGCACACAGCGCTTTTTCGGTCGGTTCGCCAACTAATTTGCCCCCGTGCGCAACCGTGTCATTGCACAGTGCCAAACAGTTGAAAAAGTGGCGACTACGAAGTTTGGTTAGTGATAAATTGTCATAAATCTTGGCATTGGCACCAAAATACTCCACCACCATTTTGTTTTGTGTGAGCGTACCTGTCTTGTCTGTACAAATTATTTGGCACGCACCCAGCGTCTCCACCGCGTGCAGTTTCTTGACAATTGCGCGTTTTTTACTCATTCGCGCCACACCCAAAGACAGAATTATCGTAATCACGGCAGGCAAACTTTCGGGAATTGCAGCGACGGCGAGCGCTATAGCCAAAAGTAACGACTCAACAACCGTATGTGTGTGCGTCGCTATATTTACCGTAAACACGGCGAACGCAATCAACACCACGCCAAATGTTATAATTCTACTTAATTTTTTGAGCCGTTGCTGAATTGGGGTCAAGTCCTCTTTCTGCCCGTCCAGCATTTTTGCGATTTTGCCCATCTCGGTATCCATAGCGGTAGCCACCACTACACCTAACCCGCGCCCGTATGTAACTATGCACCCCGAATGCACCATATTCACTCTATCTGCTATACTAGTTCCTGACTCGAGTTTGATATTGGCTTGCTTATTAACCTCGACCGACTCGCCCGTGAGCGAACTCTCATCGCACCTAAGACTGTGCGCCTCAAACAAATAACAATCAGCGCACACTACATCGCCCGCCTCAAACGAAACCACATCGCCCACGACTACCTCGCGCGCGGGAATTTCGACCAACTGACCATTGCGATAGACTTTTGCGGTTGGCGCACTCATAC
>CAVFEX010000048.1:0-5999 GCA_963621495.1 bacterium | reverse complement strand
GATGACGTTAGCGAAGACCAACTTTTGGTAGTTGAAGAGAACGACACTATTATTGATGAAGTTTTTGCAATTTACAACAAGTTGCTTGACGAACAAGGCGCAGAAGCGTAAGAAAGAGCCCCTAAACAAAAGAGGGGGCGTTTTCTTTTTTGCAAACTAATAAAGACATTAAAAAATTTGCATTTTTCAAGAAAATTTGCGTAAATTGCCTTGATTTATTCCAAAAGATGTGATATAATAAACTCTGTTGAAATACACACCGTAAGCTATTTTTGGCACCGTTGCCACGCATTTTGCGGGGTTGAGCCAGAGAGTTTTGTCGCTTGCGGGCGGAACAAAAACGAATTTAAGGAGGATAATCCAAGTGTCAATTTCAATTAAACAATTGCTCGAAGCTGGCGTACAGTTTGGCCACCCTACCAGACAGTGGAACCCTAAAATGAGCAAGTACATTTTCTGCTCTCGTAACGATACTCACATTATCGATTTGGAGCAATCAGTAGTTTTGGTCCAAGAGGCTTATGACTACGTTAGGGATATGGTTAAGGCAGGCAAGACTGTGCTGTTTGTCGGCACTAAAAAGCAGGCTTGTGATGCTGTAAAAGAAGAGGCAATTCGCTGTGGTATGTACTATGTAAACACACGTTGGTTGGGTGGTACACTTACCAATTTCAAGACAATTAGGTCTAGAGTTGATAGATTAGCGAAACTCAACAAGATGGAGCAATCTGGCGAATTTGAGTTTTTCCCAAAGAAAGAAGTTCTCAAACTCAAGGCAGAGCGCGACAAATTGGAGAAGAATTTGGGCGGTATCAAAGATATGACTAGCCTACCTGGACTACTATTCGTAGTTGATCTCAAAAAAGAGCACATAGCAGTCAAAGAGGCGCGTATGCTAGGTATTCCTGTAGTTGGCCTAGTTGATACTAACTGTGATCCTACACTGGTTGATGTAGTTATTCCAGGCAATGATGACGCTATTCGCTCTGTCAAATTGATTGCAGAGGTTATTAGTAGTGCGGTTATGGAAGCCAAGAGTGGCGATGTTCCTGAGATGATGCAAGACACTAGTGAAATCACTGAGGAAATCAACGAAGATGGAGAAACTGTTGCTAAAAAAGTTTTTAAGAAGAAAGAAGAAGAGAAACAAGCCGTAGTTACAGTTGAGTCTGAAGAAAAACTAGAGCCTACAGCACAAGTAGAAAATAGTGAGGCTCCTGTCAAAAAGACTAGAGCTAAAAAAGTTGCCAAAGAAGAAAGTACTGAATCCAAGGAATAAAACCAAATATTAAGGAGTAAAATTATGAGTTTAACTGACGATATCAAGACTTTGCGTGCTCGCACACAGGCGGGTATGATGGATTGTAAAAACGCTCTCGAGGCTAATGGCGGGGATATGGATAAGGCTGCTCAATGGTTAAGAGAAAAGGGTATGGCTGCCGCAGCCAAGAAAGAAGGTAGAATTGCTTCTGAGGGTATTGTTGAATGTTATATCCACATGGGCGGTAAAATTGGTGTAATGGTAGAAATTAACTGCGAGACAGATTTTGTGGCAAAAGGTGCTCCTTTTAAGGAACTTGCACATAACATTGCTATGCAAATTGCTGCCTACAAACCACTATATGTAAGTGAAAACGATGTAGATCAAGAGGCATTAGACAAGGAACGCGAAATTTATCTAGCTCAAGCGCTCAACGAGGGTAAACCTGAGCAAGTGGCTCAAAAAATTGTAGAGGGGCGCATTCAAAAGTATCTCAAAGAAGTATGCCTTCTCGATCAAGAGTACTTTAGAGATTCATCTAAAACTATCAAAGATTTGGTTAATGAGTCAATTCTTTCAATCGGTGAGAAGATCACTGTTCGTCGTTTTGTGCGCTATGAGATGGGCGAGGGCCTAGAAAAGAGAGTAGACAATTTTGCAGAAGAAGTTGCAAAACAGGCTGCTGGTCAATAATTGACAAATAAATACAAGACTATATGTTGACTTTTTGGTTAATTTAATAGTCTTTTATTTTTTTTGCCTAAAACATTTGCCAAAATTAGAAATAATTAGTACAATATGTGTATACTATATTTAGGAGAAAAAAATGTTAAATGAATATGACACTAGCTTGTACGATGGATTAAGTACGAGTTTACAAAAAAATTTGGACCATTTTAATTCTGAATTAAATTCAGTGAGAGCGGGTAGGGCAAACCCACGTCTGTTGGACAAAATTATGGTAGATTACTATGGGTCGATGACGCCACTCAATCAGATGGCAAATATTAGTGCTCCCGACCCTCGGACTATTGCTGTTTCATTGTGGGATATCAGTATGCTAAAAGAGACGCTAAAAGCAATTCAGGCGAGCGATTTAGGGCTAAATCCCAGCGATGACGGTAAGGTAATTAGGTTGTATGTTCCTGCGCCTACCGAGGAGAGACGTATTGAATTGGTCAAAATGATTAGAAAATTTGCTGAGGATACTAGGGTAAATATGCGTAACGGCCGTAGAGATTGTTTAGATGAATTCAAGAAGTTAAAAAAAGATGGCAAAATTACTGAAGATGATCTCAAGATTGCTGAAAATGAAGTTCAGAAAATTCTCAATAAATTTATTGAAAAAGTTGAAGATGCCCTCAAAAACAAGGAAAAAGAAATTACAGAAGTTTGATTTGTTGCAATTTGTTGATAGAAATAGCATATAGTAATTTTGTTAGAGTTTAATTTTAAAATTATGTGCAATACTAATTGTAAGGAGTGAAAATGGGGGCAAAAAAAGTAAAAATTAATAGACATCTAGATCTCAATCGTTTGCCCCAGCATATTGCTATAATTATGGATGGCAATGGTAGGTGGGCGACTAGTCGTGGATTGCCTAGGAATATGGGGCATAAGGCTGGCTGTGAAAATCTCAAGCGAATTGTAGAGCACATTTATGATTTGGGTATCAAATGCGCGACATTTTTTGTGTTTTCGACTGAGAATTGGCGTAGACCGCAAGAAGAAATAGATGGAATTTTTGATGTCGTGCGCAATTATATCAATGAAGATTGTGAGGAATTTGTGCGCAGAGATGCCAAGGTTGTGATTTCGGGCGATCATACCAAATTACCATCTGATATCGTAAAAGCCATTGATAATTTGGTGGAAAAGACAAAAGATGGGCAAAGTTTTATTCTAAATTTGGCAGTAAACTATGGTGCTAGAGATGAGTTGTTGCGTGCGTTTGATCTAGCGAAACAGCAAAATGTTGAGCTCAAAACGCCACAAGACTTGGAGAGATTCTTATATACTGCTAACTTACCTCAATTAGATTTTGTCATTCGCACGAGTGGCGAGATGCGGTTGAGTAACTTTATGCTGTGGCAAGTAGGGTATAGCGAATTATATTTTACGCGAACTTATTGGCCCTCGTTTACTCCGAAAGAATTACAAAAAGCTCTGATTGATTTTCAGAAAAGAAAAAGGCGCTTTGGCGCTGTATAAACAATAGGAGAAAATATGGAAAAAAAGGAAAATGAAGTTCTCAACACTCCTGCGAAATTTGTGCCGAGAATTATTTGGGGTGCAGTTATTTTAGTTGTTCTCGTTGCATTTTTTGCACTGAGATTGTTGAGTGATTATGTTTTTGATGTTTTGCTCGCAGGATTAATTATTATTTCCGCTCTAGAGGTCGAAAATGTTTTACACAAAATGGACAGGCCTACTCATACTGTAGCGGTTGCATTTTATCCAATACTATGTTTTACCATGGTGGCGGTTTGTGCTAATTCAGATTTGCACGCAGGGATTGCGATTTTGCTATCTTTTGTGTCGTTGATTGTGTTGGGCGTAATAATTTTTGCTTATCCTCTGATTTTTGTGCGCTATGGTCGCAAAGCGAAAGAAAGGGACGGCTACGAGGGCTCATTGTTGAGTTATGCGTTCCATAAAATGATAAATACACTATTTGTGTGCATTTGGCCTACATTTCTATTCAGCTTTACTTTTATGCTCAATCACTATAACCTATTGAGTACTGCTACTTATTTTGACAAAAATGGCATAGATTTAGGTTTGATGGCATTGGTTTTTTTGTTTGCGACTACTATGGCATCAGATACATGTGCGATGCTATCTGGTAGATTCATTGGCGGGCCTAAGATCAGTCTGACCAAACTCGGTCCTGGTAAGTCTTGGGTAGGGCTCGCAGGTGGAATTATCGGTGCGACCGTAATGGGAATGATTGTATACTTTATCTTTAATGCTTTTTATTCTTATGGTAATTTGTTTAATGCGCTGAATTTGAGTGCTTGGGCATTTGTTTTGGGTGGATTTTTTGCTGGTGCTTTTAATATGGCAGGCGATATTTTCAGTTCATATTTCAAGCGTAGGGCTGTTATCAAAGATTTTAGTCAGCTCATTCCTGGCCACGGCGGAGTGATGGACAGATGCAATGGCTTGTTATTCAACTCTGTATTTGTGTTTGTTTTCTTTATCATATTGTTTGGCTAATTTGAATAAATTTAAATGCGGGCGGACAAAACCCGCATTATTTTTTATGAGGAGGTAAAAGTGATTTATTGTTTGGCATCATTTTCTAGTGTTTTGACTACTATTGGTTACATTGTGCTAGCAATTGTTGTGTTGCTCTTGATGATTACAATTCACGAGGCTGGGCATTATACTTTCGGAAAAATTTTCAAGTTCAAAATCAATGAATTTTCAATAGGTTTTGGCAAGGCTATTTTCAAAAAGAAATTAAAATCTGGCGAAGATTTTAGTATTAGGTTGGTGCCTTTGGGGGGATATTGCGCTTTTGCTGGTGAAGATCAAGATGATGCTGATCCTGATGCATTTAACAACAAGGCTCCGTGGAAGCGGTTGATTGTGCAATTTGGTGGAGTTTTGTTTAATTTCTTGTCTGCGATTATTTTTTCCTTTGTGCTATTACTTGCGTTTGGTTATGATATCCAAAAAGTCAATGAGGTTAATTCAGAATTTCAAGATGTGGGTGTATTACAATCAAATGATATAATACGCGAGGTTGACGGGACGCGAGTTGACTTTGTTGCAGGGAATATGACTATAGGACTATTCAATCGCTTTTATCAAAATATGACCGAGGAACAAAAAGCGACAGGCGAGACTGTAACTATTGATAATAAGACTTACTCAAAATATTCTAATCTTCCTCTTACGGTGGAGCGAGATGGCGAATATGTAGATATAACTGTCAATTTTTATGTAAATAAATCAGCTAATGATGATGGCAAGATTATTGAGTCAATTGCGGTAGGATTTTCTACAGTTCCCTATCAGCATACCTTTTTAGAAGCGCTAAGTAGAGCTGTTCCGTTGACTGCGGCTTTTGCTTGGCAAGTGTTGGTATTTTTGTGGATGTTGTTGACGGGCGGAATTGGCATTTCTGATATTGGTGGTCCTTTTACGACAATCTCTACTATTGCGGAATACTCTCAAATAAATATTGCTAATTTGTTTGTGTTCTTACCTTTTATTTCTGCAAATCTTGCAATATTCAATATTTTACCAATTCCTGCGCTAGATGGCGCGCGAATGGTGTTTACAACAATTGAATGGATACGCGGTAAACCGATAAATAGAAAAATTGAAGGATACATTCATTTCGGTGGAATGATAGTGTTGTTTGCTTTGGTAATTTTTGTTGATATATATCATTTCTTAAGTTAGGAGAATTATTGTGAGCGTTTTACAAAAGATTATAGATTTGGGCTTTAATGAGGCTAAGTTAAAACTTGATGAGGCTAAGTATTATACAAACAAAGATGAGTTGGTCATCAATTTTATGTATCCTGAAAATTATCCAATAACTGATGAACAAAAACAGCAAATTATCGATGTATTTAATGCGGATTTTGCCGACATTTGTAAAGTTAAAATCAAGTTTAACAAAAGTTGTTTTGATGAGGAAGTTTTGTTAGAGAGAATTGAGGAATATATCGATAAATATTATAAGGCTTTGAAAAATGAATTAAAGCGGGAAGACATCACT
>CAVFEX010000047.1:0-6016 GCA_963621495.1 bacterium | reverse complement strand
TTTGATAGGAAATTTTATCTCCAAATCAGCATTCTGGACATAGCCCAAATACTCAGGAGCAAAACGCTTGCCATTAATTTTGAAGCCATCGCCGTGAAAGTCAGAACCACCAGTCTTGAGCAAATGCTGGGTATCACAATAATCTGACATCCATTTACATTCATTAAGACTAAATTTTTTGTGAATACACTCAAAGCCATCGAGAATATCTAGCCTCGTCAATTCCTTGACTAACGACTTGACATTAGGTTCGCCATACACACGAAAAGCATGAGCGAATATTGCGTATCCACCTGCCTCGTGAATTTTTTGACAAACCTCCTCGATAGACGGCGTGTCCTTGATAAGTTCATAGCAATGGAATATTGCTCCAGGCTTGACTACATGGTCGCGATAAAAATTATCTGATTTGTCGATATTGTACTTGAGATACATCTTCTGATTTTCAGGATAATTAGCCAAATCGTGGAAAAATGTCTTGTGCGCTGTCCTATACACAGGGTCAAATTGCAACCCTTCAGTGAACCTAAAGCCTAGTCTAGCGCCAATCTCTTTCAGAGTCTCGAGCCTTTTTTCTTCCATAGCAAACTGGTATTCGTAATTCAATACAGGATATTGCGCCAGAGTGTCGAGATCAAAGTCATATGCCAATACCTCGTATTTTTTACCTTGATAGGTGCACGCAATCTCACAACCGTTGATTATTCGACCGCAAAAACCGCCATTACCTTTCATTTCGCGAACCTCATAATTCGCTTCCAAATTGTCGTGGTCGGTAAATGCTATCACATCTAACCCACGATTTTCCACAAATCGCAATAACTCAGGTACAGAATACATTCCGTCCGAATACTGCGTGTGAATATGCATATCGATTAATTGTCCATTTCTATATAATTTATTGAACATTGACTTTTTCTCCCCTATTTTTTATCCAAAGTATACTGCGCTAAACACACTGGCATTTTGTAAATCTTGTTTGATCTTGACGTCTATAGTTGACGAACTAGTAATAGTTATCACACTACCACTCACCCCATCATTACCATTAACCGAGCTACCTACATACACAGGCACAATTGCGGATACAGTATACCCGGACTCTAATACACAATCAGCATATGTAGTATTTTCAGTACCTTTTTTCGCTAGAATCACTATATTTGGATTATCAATGTCATTAGACTTGAGCACAACCAAAACATTCTCTACCGATGTAGCAGTAGCCGTCGTATCATCACTCAAAGTTATAGATACTTTTTGCAATGTTACATAATTAAATTTTACCTGTATAGTAGCATCAGTGCCAGTACAAGTCTCGCTCCACTCAGTACCGATAGTAGGATAAGTAGTACTAGACCCCTTGGTTACCGCGATAGAACGCAATTCGTATTTTTGATTGGCGTTACCGCTCACACTCTTAAGAGTCTGATATCCCGAAATCGAAACAGTATTACCATAATTTACATAAACTGTATTACTAGTAGATGTTACTTGCGAACCAGCAATTTTAAATACAAAACTGTTGCCCACACCAGTAGGGTCGTCAGTTGCAGTTATTGTATATACACGAGCACTATAAGTAATATTAATAGTAACATTATCAGACAGAGTAAATATCGCTATACTATTGTCTCCATAAGTAGACCCCAGCGTCGTATTCAAGCTGACTGTAGTAGACGTAGTATTAATACTATCTACCTTATAGCCTGTACCTGGTGTAGCGGTCAACTTAAAACTGTTATTATACGTCCCTTGCCCTGTTACCGTCTTGCTAGCCGTAGTGTCTTGAATTGAATACGCCGTAGCGTGAGAAAGAGTTGTCCGTGTATTAGTCGAAGTTACACCATACCACGTCTCATTTACCGTAATTGTACGCACAATACCGATAAATTTGGCTGTAACCGTAATTTCGTAATTATTGTATACAGCAGTCGCGCCAATCTTACTCAAGAGACCAGCGATCGTCCGTGTGGTTAGCCCTGAAAACAGACTATAAGAAGATTGAGAAACATATCCAGTAGTCGGCCTAGAAAGTGTAGTAACCGTACCTGTCTTGCCATTATATGTAGCTTCTACCGTCGTAAGTACATATTGATTAGCCCCTAAATTATTCACCGTAGCAGCACTGATACTTGAATTAATATTCTGCTCTGTAAATGCTGTAGGGAAAGTAAATATGGTACTAGAAGCCCCGTCTAGAGTAGCTTGAAATGTAATATTAAACAAGTTAGCTAATTCATAAACTACATTATATGTCGTATCACTAGTCGCAGAGATACTACTCCGGATCAACCCTGTTGTCGTGTTGACAACAGTAGTACTACTATTCCCGCTAAACGAATTAAATTTGTATCCAGCTGAATAAGTAGGCAAAATGTATACATACACAGTCGTGCCGTACGAAACACTCAATGGATAACTATCACTACTCATAGTAGGTGCCGTACTACTCGTACTCAATATTACAATACCAGCAGACTTGGTTTCCGTACTTTCCACCAATTCCTTGATACTTATCGTCTTGGTAGCCTTGCTAAATGTAGACTTGAGTGTCAAGTTAATTACACTATCACTCTGAGTAGTGCTAACACCTAGCCCAGACGCCGAACTAGACGTAGAACTAGCGAGCGCTGTGCTACCGTTTAACAATTGCCAAGACTTGAACGTATAGTATGCTGAATAATTAGTAGCCGTAATACTAGCACTCAATGTACCATTGTAAATCATATCTGTAGCGACACCAGTAGTCGTAACAGTTGCGCTAGGGCTACTAACTACCATTTTTGTAGCGATAGTAGGCGCTCCACTAATCGTATCAACATCATTCTGGAGTGTTACCTTGTAATAGCGGTTAAATACTGGCCTAACTGTGTATATATCGGTCGTACCATACAAACTAGTGCTACCAATAGTGGCTGTATATGTACTACCACTATTAGTTAAACTGCTAGTGATATCGCTCCATGTACTACCACTATTAATAGAGCCATCAATTCTCGCAAATTTCCAATAACGACTACTAGGACTACCAATAGTCAGAGTGGCAGTAGCGTTAGCAGGGTACCACTTGTCAGCAAATGCCGATTCGCTAAACGAATAATCAAATTCAGTTCCCTTTACATAAGTCGTAGAACTCGTAAATCCATTGAATATTGGCGATACCTCAAAAGAATACAATTTTTCAAACACTGCCTCAAAGTTGTATGAATCATCTGCAGTTACTGATATAGAAAATGTCTTGTAGTTTGTAACAGCATCAGACGCGGTCCCTGCTGAGGAATATGTAATATTTGGAGAAACAATTGTATCTCCTACAGACACATCAAATAGGTCCCAAGAGGATAGTTTGTAGTGATTTGTCCCAGAGAAACTTGCGCGAGCCGTAATAGTAATACTGCCACTACCAGCGCTACCGGTATAAGTTGCGGTACTACCAAAAGTGGTACCACCCACCGAAACTTGATTGACACTGTCGTTTGAACGCACATTAATAGTTATAGTTTTGACAAAAACTTTTAGCATAGGCAAATGATCGTTTAGTGTGGCACTAATCATCCAAGGGCTACCCGAAAATACCCAATCTGATGTGTTCATCGCATTAGGTTTTTCAACACCACTAGCCCGCTTGATTCCTTGCATTGCTGAGTAATCAGCACCATAGGAATTCGTAACGGTAGTACCAGCATTACCAGCCCCAGCAACATCCTTATAGTATACCGACCTAGTAGATAGAGACCCGCTCTTCTGCTCGCCAACTATACCACCCAAATAACTACCTTCGCCACCCACAGCGCCGACATTGTAGCAAGTGGATATCGTGGAACCACCATTACTACCAATGATACCGCCCACATACTCATCGCCAGCGACACCATACTTGTTATAACAATTTTTGATATAAGACGTACTCGTACTCTTACCTACAATTCCACCGACATAATTCCCGCCCGAAATACCGCATTCGCTATAGCAGATTTCTACAGTAGCGCTACCACCAAGAATGCCCACAATTCCGCCGACATTGTTGTTAGTCGTATACCAAGATGAATCTACAACCGCTACATTTTTAATATCCGCTCCGCTACCTGATACATAACCAAACAGACCTACCAATCCAGAACCAGCACCACATAGATTACTAATCTTGTATCCATTACCATTGAATACACCGCTAAACGGAAAGTCTTCGCAACCAATAGGTCTCCAGACAGTGAATACACTCATATCAACATCGCTAGAAAGATTAAAGGTAAAGCCTGACATAGTTTGCCCCAAATTCACAGCCGTCTCCAGAGTCTTGAGGAGCATCTGAGAATTTGTATAAGTTACACCATCTACCGTAACATTACCAGATTTTGCAGTAAAAGTCGTACCCGAAGTCTCTGTCGTATACTGATGCATACAGCTCGAAAAATCGGCAGTAGCGCTAGTCATTAGCGCGTTACTCTTGTAGGTTGTAGCATTGGCTTCTTTTACTACGCCATTTACAACCTCAGGCATCATAATATTAAAACAAGGACGAATAGCACATACATCACTAATTTCATTAGTAACAACTACACCATTATGCAATACGCTCACACCCTCGCCCGAGTTAGAGCGTAACAGAGCGTCATTTACTGCCAGACGGCTAGCATTACTCAAATTCCACAAACCAGAATTTACACTAACCCCGTTTGATGTAATTGTCCGAAAACTATTAACCCTAGCTTTTGGAGATTTATCGGTATTTGCAAAACCACCCACCTCATATACACTAGGCAACCAAATTTTATCGCTATATACACCATCGTTATTGCTAACTCTATCCCCATCGAGTGTATCAAGAATTACTGCCTGAGCACCCTCGGCCTGATAATAGAGTTCGTCTGCCCCATAAGGTACAATCATATCAGCAAAGCCCGAAAAGCCGACCTTTTTTATCAACTCTTGATAAAAAGTGCCGTTGAGATATTCTCTAATCGCGCTATTGCGATAAACGAGGCTCGCATTATCAAAATTAAGATATGCTACGGGCTCATTAGCAAAAAGAGTAACTACCCCATTTTGCTTGAATACTACGGACCACGAATAGCCACCCAGAGAAATTTCCCTAGAACTCAGCACTCCCCCCGCATTACCGAGCGCCACATTCTCGCCAGAATTTTGCAAAGACTGATACAGTTTGAGAGCGATAGCATTATTCCAACCATCAGCGCTCAACAATGTATCACTATCCATTTTCTCTATTTTTACATTGTTTTCAGGCAAGACAGCAAACTCTGTCTGCTTGTTATTTCCCAAAAACAATCCCAAGACCAGCGCTACCGACCCCAAAAGAGCAATGGTTACAAAGAGGGCAATTTTTAACCCTTTTTTATTAGCCTTTTTGCCACTCTGATATGCACTCATAAATAGTCCCCCAATTTATTTTTGATTTTATATTCTTAGCCACAAATTCGTATATAAATGATTTTAGCATAAATAATGCCGAAGATACAAACAAAAATCGACATTTTTTCAAAAAAATCTAATTTGTTTATAATATTTTGCCATAAGTTCAAATAAAAATGCATATTTGGGCAAAATTATCTCTGCTCATCTAGATAAGTCGCCAACAAGTCTGCAGTATGCAATAACGGACACAATTGATACATATAAAAGGCATCACTAATAGAATAACTACCACCCTTGACACGCATATCAAATCCGCCCATATGCCAATTTATCGCCAAAGCCTCTTCTCTAGTCAAATGCACAAATGCATTGATAATGTACACAGATTTTTCGCCATGCCCATAAGGCAGATTATCTTCCACCACATAATAAGGTTGTTTGACCCATTCACCGTCAATCTTGACATTTTTTGTGTCTACTCTGTAGATATTTGCTTTACACACATCGTGCAACAAGGACACAATAGTGATCGTCTCTAGCGAGACTTTTTTCTCCCAATCTTCTCCATATTGCAATTTGACTAACCCTAGTAGCCTATGATACACTTTTATGCTATGATCGCACAATCCACCCTCAC
>CAVFEX010000046.1:0-6123 GCA_963621495.1 bacterium | reverse complement strand
TTGTAAATCTTTTTTACCTCAAAAAGCAAAAATTCCTCGCGCGCGCGACATTATTATATATATATTATTACCCCAAAGTTAAATTTCTTTCAATTCTTGTAAGTTTTTTCAAATTATAATCAATCTAAATTCTGCCTCACAAAAAAATATTAATTCATATCCTCAATTAATCAAAAAAATAAGAAAACATAAGCAAAAATTAATTAAAAAAAATCTAAAAAAATTTTAAATATAAAAAATAATTATAAAAAACTAAACCAATTCTCTAAACCCAACTCAAAACACTTTCCCAAAATCCTAAAATTTCCCCAAAAAACAAATAGATAAAATGTTTTAAAAAATTTGCGAAAAACACTTGCATTTTTAATTTATATGTGCTATAATACTACCAAACAAATGGGAGCAATACATTTTATGGAGAAAAATTATGCAGGCAAAAAAGCTAACTTTAAAAAATTTTAGGAACTTTGGCGATTTAGAACTATCGTTTAATCCTGGGTTAACCGTGATTTCAGGACCCAATGGTGCGGGCAAAACAAACATTCTCGAGGCGTTGTATATGTGTAGTATTGGGCGCAGTGCGCGGACTCGTCAAGAC
Source organism: bacterium (assembly GCA_963621495.1). Taxonomy (GTDB): domain Bacteria; phylum Bacillota; class Clostridia; order Christensenellales; family UBA1242; genus UBA7867. The sequence goes on along the minus strand of CAVFEX010000046.1, from coordinate 5,525 downwards.
GGGCTTTTGATTTCAAAAGGCAAGAGCGCAAGTCAAGTAGTGTTAGATTATGAGCGTGCGAGCACAATAAGGAGTGTAGGGGTTCATCTCAGTGAAACAAAAGGTAAGACGGTTTTGCTCGATGGTATGCCGAGCGGTAAAATTAGCGAGATTGTGGGGAATTTTGCGTGCGTTTATTTTAGCCCCGATGAAATTGATATTGTGCGTGGCGGGCCTCAGTATCGTAGGCGTTTTATGGATATAATTAATTGTCAGGTTAGTCGAAACTATATGAATGACTTAAAAAATCTCCAACATTGCCTAAAACAGCGTAATGCGCTCCTGCGCGGAATAAAAATGGCAAATATATATGATCATTCGCTTGACCCATGGGACTCACAAATAGTAAAATATAGTATGCGGATTATGTTGAGGCGATACAACTTTTTAAAATCACTCCAAAAACTCGTGGATTACATAATGCGGATTTTAACCGGGGATAGAGAAACTCTCAGAATTACATATCGCACTTTTTGTGATAGGTTGGACCAAATTCAGGTGCAGTCCTTTGCGCAAGAGTATTATCGCAAAGTTCGCCAAAACTATGTAAAAGATGTTTTGACACATACGAGTTCAATTGGTCCGCATTTAGATGATTTTGAGATTAGGCTGGTTTATCTTAGGAGTGAAGATAAAAAGCTCGGTAGAGATGCGGAGAAGTTTGAGTATATCAATCTGCGTAATGAGGGGAGTCTAGGGCAACAGCGGACCGCGACGCTCGCTCTAAAAATTGCGGAAATTTTCATCTATCATAGATTTTATGGCGAAAAACCCGTTCTATTGCTTGATGATGTGTTGTCCGAATTAGATTATGTTCGTAGGCGCAAATTAATGGATTATTGTAAGCATTTTGACACGATTGTTACATGCACAGAATGGTCTTATGAAAATCCTGCGCCCGACACTTGGTATCGCGTGGACGAAGGGGTGGTAACACAGTGTAAAGTCGAGCCCGAGCGGTTCACTTATCAGGGGGAATTCAATGCTCGAGCCTTAGAATTCGCTAAACGCATTAATGAAATGCGTGAGGGGTATTTTGAGCGTGATGTGTGGCTTGAACCTGTTCGCAATCGTGTGGCTGGCCATGACTTTCCTAAAAACGAGGCATCAAAACCGGTAGAATTTCCGCAAGATAAGGTTGAAAAAGTCTACAATGATGAGGGAGAGGAAATTCGGCGAGAGGATATCTGTTTTAACCCGTGGGATGATGAGGGGCAACCGCTAAAAAGGTCTCATCGGAGCAAAAAATAGCAAAAAACGAAAAATAAAAATAGAGAGGGTAAATTATGGCAATACTATCAAATCGAGAAAAAAAGTTTTTAGCTAACACAAAATTAATGAATAGCAAATTTTTTTCCTATTCGCCACAAGCGAGTATCTTTTACGAATATTGTAGAGGGTTCGAAAGTGAGGATAATTTATTTGCGCGCTTTAAAAATATTAGGTTAAAAATTGTAGATGGGTACTTAAAAAATGTAAAATCACACGAGTCGCAAACACAAAAAATGTGTCAAAATTCTGACAAACAAAATACAAACGGCTTACGCGCCACAAGTAATATTCAATCTACAAGCCTAAAACTCAATGACGACGGCGAGTGGGTTGAGGTGAGTAAATCGGCTCTAAGTTTACCTTATGAGCGAGTGCGGTTGTTTAATTCAAAACAAAACAAACTTAAAACACAAGCTTATTCTGCTTATAATAAAAAGAGTAAAAGCGGAAAAATCACGAATATTTCTGATTTTTGCAGACAAAAAAACAATAAAAAATCAGCAAAAAATCACAAAAATAATATGCAAAATATTAATTTTGGGTCCGTGCTAGATTTATTGCGATTTCATCGTACAATTTACCACGAATTAGGGCATTCGATGGTTAAACATACTATTTGTGAACTGGATAAAGTCGGGGTTCGAGTTAAGAAAAATAAGCAAAAATCAGGTACTATTCAAATGGTGTGTTTTAATGGGAAAAATGCGGTGTATAGTTACGAGATAAATTCAAAAAATAAAATCAATAGGGTTCTCTGGCGCAATCCCGCGATGAAATATCTTGAAGATGGGGTTGTAGATAATATCGCGGTAAATTGTGTGGAAAATGAGATGATTTTTTCTGATTCTATGACTTTTTCAGGGCTGGATAAAATCCAGATTTTGGAGGCAATACAAAGTTCTGTTAATAAATATTCCGCGTTTGCACTCGTCGGGTTGTGGGAATGTGTATCGGATTATGAGTTAACAAAACAGCACTTTGGTGGTGGCACTACTAATTTAGAGTTGGAGGAAGCGACCGAGATTTTTAAGGCTGAATTTGCTGATTTTGTGCATAGTGTGTTGGGTAAATCATACACGCGAGGTATCAAGCAAGTGTTTAATCCACAAAGAGCTCAAATCATTGCTCAAAATTATGCAAAATGCGTAAATTATTGTAAAAAGCGGTACGCTTTTAATTCAAGTCAAAATGGCGAATTTAGAGAAATTAGTCAGTTTGTAGATAGGTTAGATTTAGCTACAAACATTGATAATTTAATGCGCGAACTGTCAAATTTTATCGATATGAACGCGCACGAGGAAAAAGCGTTTTATACGCTATTATCTGAATGTTTGGGGCGAAAAGTGTGTAAAAATCCGAGAAAAAAATTTGAAATACCTGGGGAATTTGTGTCTAAAAATCCGCCGTTGTTTACTCAGATATGGCGAGCTGGGGAGCAAGATAAAAAAGTTCTCCCCAACCCGACCACGCATGGTCAATTTTTAGGAATTAAAAATGTGTACACAATTAAAACAGATAATGAAAATTTTGTAGCCGAGGAAGAAAATTGCGATAATCGCAAAATTTCTGCAAAAAATTCTTAATATAATTAATAGGTCAAAAATATGGAAAGTTTGGTAATAATTGATGGAAATAGTTTGGTAAATAGAGCGTTTTATGCAATGCCCCCTTTGTTTAATTCTGCGGGGATAAATTGCAATGCTGTTTACGGAGTTGCTAATATTTTGGCACGACTTTTTTCCGATAATAAACCGGAGTACATTTGTGTTACTTTTGATGCTGGGCGACACACTTTTCGCAATGATTTGTACTCGGAATACAAGGCCACTCGCAAGGGTATGCCAGAAGAATTGGCGATACAAATGCCGATTTTAAAAGAAATGCTCAAAACTATGGGCATAACAATGATTGAGCAAAAAGAAATCGAGGCTGATGACCTTATAGGGTCGCTAACCCGCAAATTTTCTGACATCAAAAAAATTGTAGTTACCGGGGATCGCGATTCATTACAACTTATTAATTCTAATACCGAAGTTTGGCTCACAAAAAGAGGTTTGAGTGATATCGCTGTGATGAATGAGGAGAGTTTTAGGGCTGAATGGGGAATTGAACCAAAGCAGATTATTGACCTCAAAGCGCTGATGGGGGACTCGTCGGATAATATCCCAGGTGTCAAAGGAATTGGCGAAAAAACTGCCATCGACCTTCTAAAAACATATCATAGTATAGACAACCTCTATAAAAATATCGACCAAATCAAGGGAAAATTGCGTGAAAAATTGGACGCTGGTAGGGATATGTGCTACCTTAGTTTTGATTTAGCCACAATTCGGTGCGATGTTGCTTTGAATATTTCGTTAGAAAATTTGGCAACAATTTTCCCGTGGGGAGTGGACGCGTATAAATTTTGTACTAATTATGAGTTTAGGAGTATCACGCGTAGAAAAGAGTTGTTTTGTCTGGAAGACAATGCTCTAATCAAGCAAAATGTTAGTCAAAATTTTGTCATAAATATTACCCTAATTGATGAAATTTTGTCGCAAAATCAGGACAGAAATGAGATTTCAATATTCTTTAATGATAAACTATTCGAGTTTGCTTTTTCTTGTGATAAAAACTACCAACTCGACTTAATTGGGGTATCGCCTGCAATCATTATTGATAAAATGCGCGATTTTTTAACAGACAAAAATATTAAAATTTTTACATATTCGCTCAAAAATCTATACCGCGAATGTGAGACTCTTGGAATAAAAATCGCAGGGGAGTGTTATGATGTGCCCTTGGCGACTTATTTGGTTAACAGCAACATCAAGGTTGATGACCCGACGCATATGCTCGAATTTTTGGACCTCAGTTCAGAGTGTTATGCTAGTATGATTTTCCCCGCTTGGGAATCTGTTACAGCTTCGCTAAAAAAACTCGGGTTAGAAAAATTATATTTTGAGCTTGAGTTGCCACTGGTGCGCGTCTTGTTTGAAATGGAGCAAAATGGAATAAAAATTGACACACAAATTTTGAGTGAATTAGAACCCAAATATCGCCACGAGATTGAGAGTTTGAGACGGCAAATTTGTGAAATCGCGGGGGTTGAATTTAATGTAAACAGCCCAAAACAGCTCGCAAATGTTCTTTTTGATGTGTTAAATCTGGATTGTTCAAAAAACAAAAAACGCTCCACAAATGTCGAGATTTTGGAGTCGCTCAAAAACTCGCACCCTATTATAAATGTGATTTTGCGATATCGCACAATTGCCAAACTTTACAGCACTTATATAGAAAATATGCATTCGTACATTAGAGAGGACGGCAGAATTCACACACAGTTTAATCAAACTGTTACGGTTACTGGGCGTCTCAGTAGTAATGAGCCGAATTTGCAAAATATTCCAGTTCGTACTGACGAGGGGCGTGAGTTACGCAAAATGTTTGTCGCGAGTGAGGGGTGTCGGCTCGTCAGCGCGGATTATAGCCAGATTGAATTGCGATTATTAGCTCATTATTCGCACGACGATGTTTTGGTGCGCGCGTATCGTGAGGGTAAAGATATTCACGCAATAACTGCGAGTCAAATTTTTGGAGTACCTCTTGAAATGGTAACCGACCATATGCGTCGTAGTGCAAAAGCGGTAAATTTTGGCATTATTTATGGTATTTCGCCTTACGGATTGGCGCAAAATATCGGCATAACTCCGTTTGAGGCGAGACAATATATTGAGAAATATTTTGCGACCTATCCCACAATAAAACATTTTATGGATAGTAGTGTAGAACAGTATAAAAAGACGGGAAAGGTTACGACTCTTCTTGGTAGAATTCGAAATTTTGAGAGCGGAATTGTCGGGCGCGAAGCAAAATTTGTTGAGCGCGCGGCTATGAATATGCCCCTACAGGGTTCCGCGAGTGATATTATAAAACTTGCAATGCTGGCAATAGACAACGAGCTCAAAAAACGCGGGCTTAAATCAAAAATTATTTTGCAAATTCACGACGAAATAATAATAGACGCGCCCGAAAACGAGGTTTCTGTGATTAGGGAAATACTGCGTGAAAAAATGGAAAATGTGGTCAAACTTGATATCCCTCTTACGGTCGATGTTGAGGACGGAAAATCTTGGTATGATGTATAAAATACTATAAATTTTAAATATAAAAAAATTATTCCATAAATTCGCGCGCAGAAAATATAGTAAAATCGAAAACAAAGATAATAT
>CAVFEX010000045.1:0-6183 GCA_963621495.1 bacterium | reverse complement strand
GTATGATGTTGCCTAATTCATCACGTTCAGGATTTATGGTCAAATATCTATAGCCACCATTATTATAAACTAACTGTTGCAAGTTCATAGCGCTAGTACCGTCCAGTGCTTCTGAATCAATCTTAAGGTAATCAAAATTTGCATAATATGGGCTGACATCAATTCTCAATACACCGCTAGTACCCGGAGAAATACTATTGCCTGGGTTCTCGCCCAAAATCATAGCTTTTGCTCCGTATGTAAAGTGTGATAGCGTCATCTTGTTGATAGTAGCCGGAGTAAATGTGATAGTATCGCTCCCCTCATAATTCTCATTACATGCGTCATCCGTGATAGTATAATTTAAGTCAAACACCACATTTTGGGAAATTACTCTTTCCTCTCCCTTGAGTGAGAGAATATATGTATACTTTCTGCAATAAGTGATGAGGTAATTGAGTCTATCCTTGATGTCTTGAACATTTCTGTATTCTTTATCCTCAATCTTGACATATGCGTCAATCGCTTCGCCGTTAGCGAGAGCCCGTACTATTTTAGCAATCTCGCGTTTGTCGAGTATCTGCTCTGTGCCTAGATAACAAGTGTATGGTTTGTCTGTAGCGATCTCAAAATCTTCTATACTAATGAGAGTTGCATAAGTTTTTGGACCTTCGGACATATATTTTTCTATAGGTCTGTCTGTAGTTCTTTGATACGAATCGCCACTAATAACATTGCCGTCTTTTGTCAATGTAAATTGGTCGAGCGCTACTATATCTAGACAGTCAGTGATGACATCGACGCTCACATATACGTCAGAGCCACTAGGCATAGTAGCTTTTTCGCCCGTGTATACATTGACAGCAGTAATACCCTCGTATACTGTTATACAAAAGTTTCTTATTAGTATCCCTTGCGACTCGCTATTCAGAGCATACTTGTATACCACACCGCCAAACTTGAGCTCTACATAAGGATATACAGAAAATTCGGCATTTTCTACCTTGGATAAACCGGTCAATAGCGTAGGCAACTTGTCATCAACATAGACACTAGAACTGCCCACTTCTTCGGCATTTAAAAACTTGACGCAATCAATATTTTGTGAAGAATACACCAAACCTTTGTTAGCAATATACTCAGCCTCACTATCTTTCTGGCTAAAGCTGGCATGTAGCGAATATCCGCCGTCATGATTGATTTTTATGTACATTGTTTTGCCAAATATGCTGTCGCCTTGATTATCGACTAGAGAGTAATCTTGGAATCCGCCTATTACATTAATCTCAATCTTGCATTCCACATTAATATCCAGTAGCGAGCGAAGAGTCAGGGTAACTACACCGCATTCCTTGAAAATCAACTCAGCTCCCTCTAGGTTCTGGTTCGGCTGTCTAATCTCCATTATGCGATAGTCGCTACTCTCTAGTGAGATTTTCCACTTGGATTTGGCTTCTTCGCGATTTAGGTTTTTAGGCGCAACATCTATTTTTAACAAGTCATTTAACAATATACTACGTTGATTTTTATCATTTTTGATAATGTTGTCGAGCAATACCACCGAACCCAGTATATTCCCGCTCCCGTCTTTGTAGCCAAAATATGTCTCTAGAGGATCTGCTGATGAATTATTCGGCGTGGCTGTAATACTAACAATAGCTTGGTTATATAATATTTCGCCGTCTCTGTCAAATAATATAGGTAAATCATCATTTACATTCTTAAATGCTTCTCCTGTCGCCCAATTGCCAGCCCTATTCGCATTATCTAGCGAATAAAAACTCCAATTATTATTAGTTTCAGTAAATGCTTGATAAATAACTTGCGACACATCTCTGATTTTCATCTTGGATAGTTCATAGCCGTCTGCACTACAATTATTACTACTACTATCATTTTCGTGAGTTGTATCGCCATCAGCTACCATATAAAAACTCAGTGATGGCGAAGATATATCTGAAGATTCATCTATTCTTTCGCCCCAGAAATTATAAATATATCCTTCACTTGGGCTATTCGCTTTTTGTATATATACAGCCGAATAAGTTTTTTGAATAAAACCTGTAATACCGCTATTGGTATTCTTTTCATTTTTATACAAGCCCACAAATTCCCCACACGTACTAGAATCAGTGGCCAGAATATTACCAATGGAAAACGCCATTTTAATATGCTGTTTTGACACATATTTGCCTGCGAAGCCACCGACGGAATTTTTTTCCTCGGTAAAGTTCGCTTTTTCTAAACCAAAATTATCATAATCAACTTGCTGAATTTTGGTATCTGCAAAACTAATTTGAATAAAGCCTTCTGTATAACCAGCAAATCCGCCCACATCTGCTACACCGATGATGTCGCCATAAAATTCTTGACTAGTGCTGAGAGTTTGCCCATATGCCAACATCTCCCTATTCACATAACTCATAGCATAAGAATATTCAATACCCTCATTTTCAGCGTCGGCATTATATCCCACAAAGCCACCGACTCTGTACACACCGCGCACCCACGTTATATCATTTGAATTGACAGAGTTCAAAGTGTCATACTTTTCGGAGACACCATATTTTATTGTGCCAAAATTGTATCCTACAAAACCACCTACATTTACAGCACCTACTACACGCACACTAGCCAAATTTTTGTAAAGGGCATTTGTAGTATCATCATAATCTCCCAAACAAATGTTGTTTTGACCAATCAAGCCACCTACATTTTTAGCTCCCGATGCGGACACCGTACCAGAAACTTGCATTGACCAAATTTTACCAGCAATTTCTGTAGTATTAGCCTCTCTGTCCACAATCTCAAATTTGTCCGCAATTCCAATTAAACCACCTACACCCTCGATAATTGAGTTTTCAGTGGCGTATTTTTGAGTATTTTCTGCTATCACGCTTTTGTCGTAATTTATTATGATTTTTACATTATTCATTAGGCTAGTTTTTTGTCCAAGACTACTACCAGCAAATCTACCAAACATACCACCGACAACAAAATGAGTATTTTGACTAGACACATTATCTAGTTTTACCGAGATATTAGTGTATACTCCACTCACGCTACCATTGACGAATTCGCCTGCAACTGCCCCATAATAGAAATTATCAACATAATCCGACTGTGTAGTAAAGTCCATATAAATTGCACCAGTACGATAATCATTGAACCCGACATACACATTATTAAGATTACCATTTATCCTACCAGCGAGCAATCCAGCATATACATTAACCTTGCCACTAATTTTACGCAAACTATCAAATTTTATTGAGCCATCGCCAAAATAAAAGTCAATATTACTAATAGATGCAGGAATTATAGCCCCGGCGTCATCTATATTTATTGAGTCAATCTGCGAGAAAACTCCATAATAATAATTCCCACCAATCACAACACCTTGTCCAACAACAGGCAAGCCACTCACACTCAACAAAGCTCTTTCGCCCGAATTTTTATTAAGACATGTATTGAGTGTACCAGAGAATTTTATATCACCACCGAGCGGGAACGCGCTAGAATATGAAGACATATCGAGACTATTCATCAACACATAGTTTTTGGACATCGTATCCGAATTTTTGCCAATAGCTACGAATTCGGACGGCTCAAAAATTGTATAAGGATTATCTACTCCATCTTCGACAGTGATTTTTAAAATCATTACTAAATCCTTACTGATATCTGCGTACGTAGTATCCTCGTTAATTAATGCATCATCTGGATAAATACACAAGTAATTTGTCCCCGATTTACCGGCTTTTGCTTGGATAATGTTGTCGGTAACCGAATTGAGAACAGACTCAGTTTCGGAATTTAGTTTGATTATAGTACTTTCTTCATCTAGGATATTCGTGCCGTCTCGGTCGCTAGTAATGACATATCTTAGAGTAGTATTAAAAGCATCACTAGGCTCCACCTTAGGCACAATTGTATATTTTGTACGCTGGTCCCCACCGAGGTCATTTAGACTTATGCCATAAAACTCATCATAGTTAATTACACTAATCTTGGACACTTTGACAGGATTTTTGATAGTCAATATACATGTCAGCACAAATTCCGAAGAATAATCAGTTACTTTCGCAACAATCTTAACCTCATATAGTTCCTCTGTGTCATTTGGGTCCAAATTAACGCTAACTAGCTTTTGTCCTTCAATAGTTTCGCCACTCTCAGCGTCAGAACAATCAATCAGGTTGATGCGCCTTTTTAGCTCATTATTATCCCATTGTTGACTAGAAAACGCCCAATTAACTAACCCACCGTTTTGAAAATATGACGCTTCTTTATCAAAATCAACTTTTAAAATTACTTTATTCAAGCCTTTTTCTTGGTCAGCAAAATTGAGGTTGGTACCATTCCACACTTGCTTGACAATTTCGCTCCCAGCGTTTTCCCAATACATATGACCTATTGTCTGATGTACTGTAATCCTAATTTCACGATATTTAGACTCCTGTTTTAATTCGCCATTTTCAATTTTGTAGTAACTATAAAAAATCTTGAAAACTACGGGGCTATCACTTTCCGTGCGCTCATTAGCAGAGAGAGTAAAGGTTTTGGTGTCTTTATTGTAATCACACCCTATGTTGGTTTTGCTATTGTTTTCGGCGGAAATGCTAGAAATTTTGAAAGAATTTACACCCAACTCACTCGGATTGGTAATATACCCAAATTTAATAGTATCACCCTTTTTTATCACAAAAGAGCTGGCCCCCAAGTTCGTAACGCCACCGTCCTCACTATCGCCCGTAGTATAAGCAATTATCGCATTACTTTTGGGCAGGTTTATGCCAAATCCATCTAGCACAGTACGAATTTTCAAATTAACTATTGCCGTCGCACCGCTCTTGGCACGCAATTCGATATCAAAGTCTCTCTCTCCCTCTTTCAGAGCAACAACAGTATACTTGTTGTTTTCTCTAGTAACTTGATAATATTGGCCCTGACCATCGCCAGAGCAAGCAATTTCATATACACCAATCAGCGAGACTCCGTTTTTGTCAAAATATTGCAACTCAAAACTACCCTCTCCACCTACTGGCAAAAGCATACTCTGGGGACTAGCTACCAAACTTTTAATGCCGGTTTCGATAGTAAAATTGATACTATTGGACGCTATAGGCATATTATTGCCCAATTTATTTGCGTAAAATGTCAGAGTAAATGTTTTGGCTATTTCCAAGCCTTCGCCCAGACGCACATATATGTCAACATTACTGCCATCAATTGAGTTGATATTACCTTCTTCATCTAGATATTTGTATTGCTGACCATTGACAGTAATTATTACTTGGCTATTAAATATTTCCTCTTGAATTTCCTTATTTTCTGGGTCAACATCGCCACTATCTGCACGCGTAACAGCAAACACAAGACGCGTGTCCATCTCCATACCGTTACCATCATCATTGTTAGGATAAACAGACAGATGCACTTTTTCTCCATCGACGCCTTCGACATACAAGTTTTGTACTTTCATATCGACAGGAGTAGAACTAGGCTCGACTACATCTGCACTGGATACATTAATTGAATTAACAATTCGATTAATCACAACATCGTATGTCCTAGTAAAACTATAATATACAGTCTTTTCTCCACTAGTATCCACCATAGCTAGTTTTGCAATCACATCTACCGTAGTCTTACCACTGTTGGTAACCAATGCGGTAAAAACACCACTAGAGTTTGGATATCCTACTGTCAAAACATCTTCTTCGGCGCTCTTGATTTCCCAGATAAACTCTTGCCCTTTGGCAGGCTCTATGTTAATCTTGGGCACCAAATTCACTCTATTGTCAGCGATGGACGGAGGATTGATAATCGATCTAATTTCATCAACCTCAACCGAGTTTTGCTCTAAGGTAATACTCTCATTAGCTACAATGTCCGGATACACCATTACATAGACAATCGTGCTCAAATTGCCGAGCGTAGCAACCACTTGGGCGATACCATACTCGGCATCAGCACTAGCGGACAAAACATTATTATTTATCGACACTCCCGCCAAAGGTGCAGTGCCGTATTCTGCAATCCACCTCTCATCACTAGGGTCTAATAGTGTAAAGGTAGCCTCGCTAGGATACACCTTGACACGCTCATTTTTTACATAATATTTTAGCAATTCACTAGAAACGAGTTCAAGGCTACTCCCTACGCATACACTAGGCTGTTTGGACTTGTCAAAACTCATAT